>DATEAO010000301.1:0-22399 GCA_035288345.1 Candidatus Methylomirabilota bacterium
TAGGCGTCGGGATAGTCCCTGCAAGCCATGGAATTTCGGGAGACCGAGGAGCAGCAGTCGATCCGCGAAGCGATTCGCAAGGTTTGCAGGGACTATCCCGACGCCTACTGGCGCGTGCTGGACAAGAACGGAGAGTATCCGCGCGCCTTTGTCGACCGGCTCACGAAGGACGGCTGGCTCGCCGCGCCGATTCCCGAAGAATATGGCGGCATGGGCCTGGGCATCACCGAGGCCAGCATCATCCTGGAAGAGATCAACCGCTCCGGGGGGAACGCCACGGCGTGTCACGCCCAGATGTACACGATGGGCACGCTCCTCCGTCACGGCAGCGAGGAGCAGAAGCATCGCTACCTGCCGTTGATTGCGCGAGGAGAGCTCAGGCTCCAGGCGTTTGCGGTCACCGAGCCCAACGCGGGAAGCGAGACCACCCGCATCCAGACGACCGCGGTTCGCAAAGGCGATCGATATCTCATCAATGGCCAGAAGATCTTCATCTCACGAGTGCTGCAATCGGACCTCATGCTCTTGCTGGCGCGCACAACCCCCTACGATGAGCTGGCCGACAAGACCCAAGGACTCTCGACGTTCCTGGTAGACCTGAGAGAGACGAAGGGACATCTCGAGGTCAAGCCGTTGGACCTGATGATCAACCATCACACCACTGCGCTCTTCTTCGACGACGTGGAGATTCCCGCTGAAAACCTCATCGGCGAGGAGGGGATGGGCTTTCGGTACATCATCGATGGGTGGAACGCCGAGCGCATCTTAATCGCCGCCGAAGCCATCGGCGACGGGCGCTGGTTTGTTGACCGCGCCGTCGCCTACGCCCGTGACCGCAAGGTCTTCGACCGCCCGATCGGCGCCAACCAGGGGATCCAGTTCCCCATCGCGCAGGCCTATGCGCACATCGAGGCCGCGGACCTGGTGCGTTACAAGGCCGCCACCAAGTTCGACAACCATGAGCGCTGCGGGGCTGAGGCAAACATGGCAAAGCTCTTGGCCTCGGAAGCGGCCTGGGAAGCTGCCAACGTGTGCTTCACCACTTATGGCGGGTATGGCTTTGCGCGAGAATTCGACGTGGAGAGAAAGTTTCGAGAGACGCGATTGCTCACGATCGCCCCGGTGAGCAATCATCTCGTGCTGGCCTATCTCGGCCAGCACGTGCTGGGCCTTCCCAGATCGTACTAGCGCCGTGCCGACAAGCTTCGCATCATTACAACGCGGGCACCCGGGCTGCGCCACGCCCGCGCTCGGCTTGCGCCGGCAGAGCCGGCGCTCGAACCAGAAAATGCGGTCGTCAGAACCCCTCAACGTATACGGCATACGCCTCGGGGTTCCTTCCTCCTCGGGCCTTGGGCCGCTCGCTTCTCGCCACGGCGCGAGTGCCGCGTCCAAGCTAAAGCCCGACAGGAACGCGCAGACTTTGGGCGAATAAGCAATCTAGCAGCCTACTGATGCATCTGGACCTTTTTGAGCCGCCTGCACTAGCCATCTCAAGAAACAACTTCTTGGGAGCGTGGGTGGCGTCGGGGTGGCCCACGCAGCGCCGCGCGGGAGTGGGACCCTCGTCAGGGCGACGGAGCGCGGCGGGGCGGGGGCCGCGCCGACGACAGGCCCCGCGCTGCCAAGAAGTTTTGAGATGGCTTCCGCTAACTCACTGTCCTGTCTCTTCTGCCCAGAGGGGTGGCGCGAAGCTCGAGAATTCGGCGGGTCTCGGGGACAACGCGGTGACCGTCACCTCGGCGGAGGCCAACCACCCAAATGATCTCCCGACCGGCCAGGACGAGGGGAACTCCCGCGCGCTCCCAACGAGGGACGCGCCGGTCGATCAAAAATCTCTTGAGCGACTTCGATCCCGGCGCGCCAAACGGGGTAAAGCGATCGCCGGGACGGCGCCCCCGAACCGTGAGATGGTCGGGGAGTTGATCGAGGTCGAACGCAACGCTCAGGTTTCCATTCGGGAGCGGATAGCTCGGCGTAGCCTGAACCACCGAGGCTTCGAAACGAAGGCCCACGGCCGGCAGGTCGAGTGAGCCGGGGACTGCGAGGGCCAGTTCAGGAATGACGGGACCTGCCGTCACCTTCGCAAGCCTCACCCTCTCAGGGCCGCGCTGGACCAGAATCTCCCCCAACCGAAGCTCTCCCCATGAACGGCTGCTCCTGATCAATCGTTTCAGCGCGAGGTAGTGTGACTCTCTCAGGGAATCCCGAAACTCCAACCGGCTCATCGCGACGCGGAGAAGCTCGCCGAGAAGTCCTGACGGAAACTGCCGGAGCTCGCCCAGTGGAAGCGTGACGCCATCCGACTCCGCCTGCGCCAGACGGTGGAACTCGCGCTCGGCCAGAAACGCAAGGCTCTCCACGACCTCCCGCGCCCGTCGGCCCACACGCCGTAACGCTTCTCTGACCTTTGGATTTTCCGTCGACGCCAGCAGGGGGAGAAGCTCGTGTCGGACGCGGTTCCGAAAATGTTTCGGATCGCGGTTGGAGGGATCTTCGACCCACTCAAGGGCATGTGACCGGCAGTATGACTCAATCTCCCCTCGGCTCACCTCGATCAGCGGGCGGATATACCGCCCCCTGACCGGCGGGATGCCGCTCAAGCCTCGCGGCCCGGCGCCCTGAAGCAGGCGCATCAACACGGTCTCGGCTTGATCATCTCCGGTGTGGCCAAGAGCGACTCGGTCTGCGCCGAGGCGCTCGGCCCAGGCACGAAATGCCGTGTACCGCGCGCTCCGAGCTTCAGCCTCGAGTGACGGGCTCTCGGGTGAGAGGCCGCGCAACCGCTCCACCGTGACCGGAAGCCCCCAGGCGCCGGCAACACGCTCGACAAATGCGGCTTCGCCATCCGACTCAGGGCGGATGCCGTGATGAATGTGAAGCACATGGAGCGAGAGTGACCACTCCGGTGCTAGCGTCTTGAGAGCATGGAGGAGGACCATAGAGTCCGCGCCGCCAGAGACGGCGACAAGAACAGTCTCGCCGCCAGCGAGCATCTCGTGGCGGCGAATGGTCTCGACCATTCGGTCGAGGAGCACGGATGTGGGAAGACGGATGTCCGCTTTGGGGTTCGGGGTTCGGGGTTCGGGGTTCGGGGTTCGCATTTCAGATCCCCAATCCGGACCACCCGCGCCGGGCCGAGAAGCGAGCATGACATTCGGGGTCCGGGGCCAGGGGCCTGGGGCTTGCTGGATCAGCCTTTGCGGACCCCTGACCCCTGGCCCCTGTCCCCGGAACGCTGAACGCCGGGATGCGACGCTTATCGGCACGGCGCTAGTGGCGGTGGCCACATTCGGACTGTAGTCCCACCCACACCTCGCCGTCCTCGAAGTGCTCCTTCTTCCAGATCGGCACACTCTCCTTGAGCCGATCGATCGCGAAGCGGCACGCCTCGAACGCCTCTGTGCGATGGGCCGCGGAGAGTCCGATGATCACACTCGCCTCTCCAATCTCGAGCCGTCCCACCCGGTGGAGCATGACCACGGTTTTCACTCCAGGCCAGCGGGCATGGACGGCCGCACCGATCTCACGCATCTTCGCCTCGGCCATTGGCGCGTGAGCTTCATACTCCAGGAACTTCACCCGCCGGCCACCGGTCTCATTTCTCACCACGCCGGAGAACACGACGATCCCGCCCGCTTCCGGATCAGCGACCGCGGCGGTGACCTCGCCCTCAGAGAGCGGCTCGGCGGTCAGTCGATAGAGGTCCGGCCCGGCAGAGCCACCACTGACCGGTGGAAAGAGGCAGAGCTCATCGCCTGGCCGAAGCGGCTGCTCTGGATTGACGTAATCTTGGCCGACTGCAAAGAGGGTATAAGGGCGATACGACGAGAGCTTCGGGTAGCGTTCCACGACCGCTGACCAAGCCTGTTCAACTGTTCCGCCGTCTGGAAGCTCGAGCTCGACCCGCTCCCGGCCCGTCGCCTCACGATACCGGGCAAACAACCTCACGTTAACTTTCATCGTCGGAGCTCGGGGTCAGGGGCTCGGGGCTCGTAATCCGGGATTCGGGATTGGGAACTTCAACAAATTGCGGGCCCCGGACCCCGGGCTAGAATTGATGCGATTGGCCACAGCCACAAGAAGATTTGACATTGGGATTTTTAATCGCGAACCCGGCGCTCATCATGTTGTTGTCCACGAAGTCGATCTCGCTCCCTGTCAAATACGAGGCGCTAGCACGATCCACATAAAGCTTGACGCCGTGGGACTCGATGACGTTGTCTCCCTCAGCCACCTCATCGTCCCATCCCAGCTCATAGGACATCCCGGAGCAGCCTCCGCCAACCACCCGAATGCGGAGCCCCCATTCGGGCTTCCCCTCCTCGAGCTTCAAACTCTGCACCTTCTGCGCAGCGCGTTCCGTCAATGAGACCATGCGAACCTCCTGTATGTTCCTACAAATTCAGCGTCCCAGAGTGTCGTCCATTATACCAGATACACGAGCCGGAAAAAGTCAGGGCACATTTGAAATACTACCCTAGCCGCAAGCGGTTATGCGCCGAGGTATCCCGGCGGCGCCCCTGTTCGAGCGCGGGCGTGGCCCACCTCGCTGGTCTGGGCGGGAGCGCGGGCGCTGCAATCAGATCACGTTGCCGCGCGACTTGATCAGCTCCATGAACTCGGCCCGCGTTTCCGGCCGTTCACGGAACACGCCCAGCATGGCGCTGGTCACGGCTTTCGAATTTTGCTTCTCCACGCCGCGCATCACCATGCAGAGGTGAAGCGCCTCGATCACGACCGCCACTCCTCTGGGCTGCAACGCCTCCTGCAATGTCTGCGCAATCTGCGTGGTGAGCCGCTCCTGAACCTGCAGCCGGCGACTGTACATCTCCACCAAGCGCGCCAGCTTGGAGAGCCCCAGGATCTTCTTGTTCGGGATATACGCGATGTGGCACTTGCCGATGAACGGGAGAAGGTGGTGTTCGCAGAGCGAGAACAGGTCGATGTCCTTCACGATCACCATCTCGTCGTAGTTTTCGGTGAAGACGGCGCCATTCACGATCTCCTTCACATCTTTTTCATACCCGGACGTCAGGAAGCGCAGCGCCTTCTCAACCCGCTCCGGCGTCTTCTCCAGCCCTTCCCGGTTGAGGTCTTCTCCCAACTCCTTCAACAACGCTTCAATCAGCTTGGCGATCATCCACTCACTCCTTCTGGAGGCGCTCCGTATAGATTCCCGAATCCTCTCCACGCCTCACTCTTCACCCTTCACGTCCGTCAGACCGGCATGATGCCATGCTTACGGCGTGGCCCTTCCGCTCGTTTGGTCGAGAGCAGCTCCAGCGCTTGAATCAATCGCCGGCGAGTCTCCTCCGGCCGAATCACGGCCTGCGCGTACTGCTTCGAGAGGGCGTCGAACGGCCCGGCGAACCGTTCGTTGAACTCGGCCAGCTTCTCTTTGCGGAGCGCCTCGGGGTCCTGAGCCGACTCGATCTCCCTCCTATAGAGGACATTCACCGCGCCGCCTCCGCCCATGACCGCCAGCTCCACCCCGGGCCAGACAAAGACCTGATCGGCCCCCATCTCGCGCGTGCACATCGCCTGCTTGGCGCCGCCGTACCCCTTGCGGAGGTAGAGGGTCACTTTCGGAACTGTGGCCTCGGCGTACGCGTAGAGCAGCTTCGCGCCGTGGCGGATGATCCCGGACTGCTCCTGCCGCTTGCCAGGGTAGAAGCCTGGCACGTCGACCAGCGTGATGATCGGAATATTGAAAGCGTCGCAGAACCGAATGAAGCGCGAGCCCTTGTCTGCCGCGTCCACGTCGATGCTCCCGGCGAGAAACATCGGCTGGTTGGCCACGAATCCGACGCCTCGGCCATCCAGCCGCGCAAGACCGATCGCCATGCTCCGCGCCCACTTGGGCTTCAGCTCGAGGAACTCCCCGCGGTCAACGATCCGCTTGATCACGTCCACGACGTTGTAAGACTTCCGCATCTCCTCGGGCACGATCGCCTCGATGTCATTCAGCGACCGGTTCGGATCGTCACCAGACTCGACGCGGGGTGGACCCTCCTGGGCATTTTGAGGCAGGTAAGAGAGAAGACGCCGGATTTCCTTGAGACACTCGGCTTCATCTTGCGCCACCAGGTCAGAGCAGCCGGAAAGCTCGGCGTGGACCTTCCATCCTCCGAGGTCCTCCATGCTCACCTCTTCCCCCAACACCTCTTTCACCACCGCTGGGCCGGTGATCAGCATCTGGCTCGTCCCCTTCACCATCAGGGCGAAATCCATCAGCGCGGGTGAATACGACGCCACGCCGATGCACGGACCCATGATCGCCGAGATCTGAGGGACCACGCCCGATGCCTGGACGTTGCTGTGGAAGATCTGTCCGATCGCCCGTGTCACGTCGAGACCTTCCTGGATCCTCGCGCCCACGGAGTCGAAGAGCCCGATCACCGGGCAGCCGACCTTGGCGGCCTGATCGATCACGTAGCTGATCTTTTCGGCGTGCGCGCTCCCCACCGCGCCGGCGAGGATCGTCCGGTCTTGAGCAAAGAGATAAACGGGCCGCCCGTTGATACGCCCGGAGCCGGTGACCACGCCATCGCTGGGCTGGCGCTTGGCCGCCATGCCGAAGTCAGTGACCCGTGTCTCAGCCAGCATGAACTCCTCGACGAACGAGCCGGGGTCGAGGAGCTTCGCGATTCGCTCCCGGGCGGTGAGCTTTCCCTCACTGTGCTGCTTCGCGGCTGCCTTCTCGTCGCCGCGCAGCGCCCGCTCCTCGATCTCACGCAACCGTTTTTCGATCTCTTCTCTCGAAAGCATAAATTCTGGATCTCAGATGTCAGATGTCAGATGTTCGGGAATAGCAAACCCCGGACCCCGAACCCCGGACCCCGAAACTGACATCCGTCTTATGGTCCAATGCCCAGGCCTTTCAGGAGGGAGAGCATGATGGCCGCAGCCATCACTGAGCCGACCTGTCCGCCCGTGTTCGCCCCCATCGCGTGCATGAGCAGATGGTTCTTTTTATTGTAGCGCTGCCCTTCGTTCTGAGCGACCCGCGCAGCCATGGGAAACGCTGAGATCCCGGCTGCACCGATCAGCGGATTCACCTTTCCGCCCGTCGCCGCGCACATCAGCTTCCCGAAGACGACTCCCATCACCGTATCCAGGCCAATCGCGACAAGCCCCAGGACAAGCACCAGCATGGTCTGGTACCGGAGAAACTTATCGGCTTCCATGGTGGCGCCGATCGAGAGCCCGAGCAGCAGGGTGACTATGCTGGCGATCTCCTGCTCTGACACTTGCTTCAGGCGCTCGACCACCCCGGATTCTTTCAGCAGGTTGCCGAGCATCAGCATCCCCATGAGCGGCGCCCCGATCGGCGCGATCAGCGCCGTGACCAGCGTGACACAGATGGGAAAGAGGGTTTTCGTAGTCTTTGAAACCGACCGCTTCCCGGCCGCCATCACGACGTGTTTCTCTCGCTTCGTGGTAAGTATTCGCATGATCGGCGGCTGAAGCAGCGGCACCAGCGACATGTACGAGTAGGCGGCGACCGAGATCGGCCCGAGCATGTGCGGGGCATACTTCGACCCGACATAGATCGCCGTCGGCCCGTCGCACGCGCCGATGATCCCGATCGCGACCGATTCCAGAAGCGTGAACTTCAGGCCCAACGCGAGCAGCAGGGTCAAAAAAATCCCGAACTGCCCCGCGGCGCCGAGAAGAAGAATCGATGGGCGCTCGAGCAGCGGCCCGAAGTCGGTCATCGCGCCGATGCCGACGAAGATCAATAGCGGAAAGAGCTCGGTCAGCACGCCGACATCATAGAAGGTCCTCAGGATCCCGCCCTTTTCCATAAACCCCGCAAGCGGGAGATTCACGAGGATGGCGCCGAACCCGATGGGGACCAGCAGCAAAGGCTCAAACCCGTGGCGGATCCCCAGGTAGAGCAGGCCCCCTCCGACCGCGATCATCACAAACTGCGGAAATGTGAAATTGCTAACCCCGAGCGCGAGCCCGGCAAATCCTGATAGGATCGCCTCCCACATACCGGGGCCCTACGCGCCTTCTTTCCCGTAAGGGAAGAGGCGCTTGAGAAGAACGATCATTAGACTCAAAAGCCCGAGGCTTCCCAGAGTGCCCAGCATGCCCACCACGAGCAGGATCACGCCGATGCTGAGATCGGTCATGGGGCTCACTCGATCACGGCCACGACCGTCTCGGGGTCGACGGCCTGGCCAGACGATACCTTGATTTCGGCGACCCGCCCGGCAGCGGGAGCGACGATCGAGATCTCCATCTTCATCGCCTCCATCACGACGAGCACGTCGTCTTCCTCGACGTTGTCTCCGACTCCGACTTTGATTGACAGGATCTTCCCTTCCATCGGCGCCATCACAGGGGTAGGCATTCGTCTATCCTTTCTTTCCGGCGGTGGCCGCACTCGCCTGTTCGCGCGTCATCGTCCACTGTTCTCGATTTGTTCTCATATGTGCTACCGCCCCTGAAAGCGTGGGGACCGCTTCTCAAGAAACGCGCGAACCGCTTCCCGATAATCCTCGCTGTCAAACGCGCTCAACGCGAGCTGATCAGCGGCGTGGGTTTCGGCGGGGTCGCGTTCCAGGATCGCGGCAATGACCGCTTTGGCGCCCCGCACGGTGAGCGGCGCATTGGCAGCCACCACGTGAAGGTAATCGTACGTGAAGCTCTCCAGCTCATCTGTGGGCAGGACTCGGTTTACCAGGCCAATCGCGAGGGCTTCCTGGCTATCGAGGGTGCGAGCGGAGAAGAGCATCTCCTTCGCGCGCGACGGGCCGACCAGATGAACCAGCGGCATCGTGGCTTCAACCCCGTACACGATACTGAGACGTCCGGCGGGAATCGCAAAGGTGGATCCCTCGGCCGCGAAGCGAAGGTCGCACGAGGTCGCCAGCGTCATCCCTCCCCCCATGCAGTAGCCGAAGATCATCGCCACCGTCGGCGTTGGGCAAGCTTGGATCATCCGGTTGGCGCGATTCAAGACCGCGTTGTACGCCTTCGCCGTCTTCGAGTCTTTGCGGACCGCTTCGAACTCAGAGATGTCAGCGCCGGAGACGAACGATTGTCGTCCAGCGCCGCGAAGCACGATGGCCCTCACGTCGGCGTCGCGCCCCAGCTCCTCGAAGAGCACCGGCATCCGTTCCCACATGCTGACGTTCATCGCATTCCGCTGCTCGGGACGATTGACCGTGATCGTGGCAACCGCCCCTGTGCGCTCCACAAGAAGCTCGTCGCTCATGTGGTCCCCTGCGCCTCTCTGACCACGCCTTCAGCCACGAGCCCGTCGATCGCGGGAGGAGGATAGCCGAGGCGTTCAAGGACCTCCCGGGTGTGCTCGCCAGCGAGCGGCGCCGGCCGCGTCACCTTGGCCGGCGTCCGGTGCAGCGTCACCGGCAGGCCGAGCAGTCGCATCACGCCCCAAGCCGGGTGAGCCAGCTCGTGCACCAATCCGAGGTGCGCCACCTGCGGATCTTCAAAGACCTCGTCGAGGCGATAGATCGGCCCGCACGCCACGCCGGCTCGGTTCAAGCGTTCCACCCACTCGCTCACCGTCCGGGTGGCCAAGACGGATTCGAGCAATTGATTCAGCAGCGCCCGATGCTCGACACGCTTTGCATTGGAGTCGAACCGCCGATCATCCGAGAGGTCGCGACGCTCGATGGCGTGACAGAATCGCGCCCACATCTCTTCATTCCCAACCGCGATATTGAGAACACCGTCCTTGGCCGGAAACACGCCCATGGGCGAAACCAACGGGTGATGGTTTCCCACGGGCTCGGGCACCTCTCCGAGATTAAGATAACGACCGGCCTGGAAAGAAAGGCTCCCGACCAGGCTCGCCAAGAGAGAAGTCTCGACCCACTGCCCCCGCCCCGACGACGCTCGCTCGAGCAGCGCCGCGAGAATTCCCATCGCCGCCATGTACCCGGCAAGGAGATCCGCGATCGGGATCCCCACGCGCAGAGGGCCGCTCCCGTCCGTTCCCGTCAGGCTCATGATCCCCGACATCCCCTGGATGATCTGATCATATCCCGCTCGATCGCGATACGGACCCGACTGCCCAAAGCCGGAGATACTGGCATAAATGATTCGGGGGTTCGCGCGCGCGAACGTCTCGTAATCGATTCCCAGCCGGTGCTTGACATCCGGCCGGTAATTTTCAAGGACGACATCAGCGCGAGACACCAGCGCGTTGAGAATTTCGATCCCCCTCGGCTGCTGAAGGTCCAGCACCACGCTTTTTTTGTTTCGATGGAGGTCCGCCTCATCGAAGAAGTTGCGCTCGCGCTGCTGCCGCGGGCGCTCCACTCTGATCACCTCGGCGCCGAGATCCGCCAAGATCCTGGTGCACGTGGGACCAGATCGGACCGACGTGAGATCGATCACGCGATAACGAGCGAGCGGCATTGCGTACACGCCTCTTAGTAAACAGGGGGTAGTGTAGCGAAGGGGGATAGAAAGTGCAAGGCATCGTGGGGAGTGACCGAACCGCCTGAGCCCGCCATCCGGCGGCCGCGCCGCGGCTTAGTGAGTGGTGGCGGTGGGCGGACTTGAACCGCCGACACAGGGCTTATGAGACCCCCGCTCTGCCACTGAGCTACACCGCCAAAATCTCGTAGACAGCATGAAGTGTTTTGCTATAATGCCGACCGGCAAGACTTCACAGTATGCCAACCTTAATCGGGAAGTCAAGAATCACGGCCTCGGAGGACGGTATGCAGATCCGAACGCGCCCCTGGATTCAGGACCTGGCCAGTCAATACAGTGTTGATGACACTGATGACAAGGAGGACGAGGACGAAGAGGAGTCCGACGAGGACGAGTTCGACGACGAGATAGAGGAAGAAGACGAGCTCGACGACGAGGATGAGCTGGAATACGACGATCTCGACGAAGATGAAGAGGGCGACGAGGACGAAGAAGAGTTGGTCGAGGATGAGGAGTGACCCATCATGAAACCTGAACGAGGGAGGTGGCTATGGCGCTCCTGAGCTATGAGGGCTGGCTCTTTCTCCTACGCTGGTTTCACCTTCTCAGTGGGATTACTTGGATCGGGCTTCTTTACTACTTCAACTTCGTTCAGACTCCGTTTTTCGCCGAGGCTGAGCCGCCGGTGCGAAGTGGCGCGGTTCAAAAGCTGGTTCCCCGCGCGCTCTGGTGGTTCCGGTGGGGCGCGATGTTCACGTTCCTCAGCGGGTGGCTTATTCTCCTGGACTGGCTGGGGCGGGGCGGGCTGTTCGTCGGCTCCAAAGGGTGGGCCATCCTGCTCGGCGGGATCCTGGGAACCATCATGTGGGCCAACGTGTGGTTCGTGATCTGGCCCAAGCAGAAAATCGTGATCCAAAACGCCATTGACACCGCTGCGGGGAAACCGGCGAATCCAGCAGCCGCAGCCGCCGGTCAACGCGCCGGCCTCACATCGAGGACCAACGTGGTGTTCTCCGTCCCAATGCTGTTCTATATGGGCGCATCGAGTCACCTGACGCTTCCGGTCCCGCGCTCAGGCGCCACGTTCTGGCTCATCTGCGCGATCATCTTGGCGTTCATCGAAGCGAACGCGCTCGTTGGGACTCAGGGCGCCACGAAAAAGCCTCTTGCGAAGGTGAGCGGAACGCTCTGGGCCGGCTTTATCCTGGCGGTGATCTTCTACCTGATCTTCGAAGTGCTGAAGTAGGGGACAGGGGCTCAGGGTCAGGGGTCGGCAAAAGCTGATCTTAGTAAGCCCCCGGCCCCGGGCCCCCGACCCCAAATTGGCTCAATGTAGGAAGGCGGCGAGGTCCGGGATGTAAGGCGCAAGCTGCGGTTGCGGTGGCATGATCGCGGTGTCGCGCTTCGGCATGTAGCCGGGCGGATAGCTCCCGCGAAGCAGTTTCGCCTCAAGAAGCTCGCGTGACGATCCCTTCACCGGCGGACCGAGCGGCCCAGGCTTCCAGGGGTCGCTGTTGTGGCAGGCGATACACTGCGCCTGATAGACCTGTCTGCCTCGACCTGCCGGACTTGAATCCCCGGCACAGGCGGTAAGCGAGAGCGCGAAAGCCAGCGCGAGAGCAATCCCGATCCGCATTGTTACGACTCAAGGTCTTCAACGAGCGCCGCTTTGACCTCGTCGAGGATTCGAGTGCGGGCTTTCTCACCCGGGTGGTCAACAACCAGGTGCACGTCTTCGGTCCGGAACGCCTTGATCGCCTCCCGAGAGAACTCCAAGCGCACGAAGTGGACGGCGCTTAGCTTTCCCCGCTCCCCGTCTGACCGGCCCGTCTCGAACTGCCCGGGGATCGCGTACTCTTTCCCGACCTGAATCCAGACGTGCTCCCCGGAATCGATCCCCATCAGCGAATCCAGAACGGGTTGAACCTCGGATGAGTCCTCGATCTCGATCATCATCGTGGCGGAGAGCTGGTGCGAGGCCGGGATCAGCTCGTTGTAGACGTCGATCTCCTCCTGCACTTTGGCGTCATCCACGATCCGCTCCGCTCGGCACATCTCCTGGATCTGGAAGAGGACCGTCGCCCGGTTCTCGAAGAGAAATGACAGGCGCTTCCCCACCTGGACTCGGCGCCGCTTCTTGAGACCAATGATCTCCTGGCGGGACCGGTCCCGGACTTTTTCGTAATCGTAGATGTTCTTGACCTCGGAAATTTGGATCGGTGTCATTCGCTTATTCCTCAGAAAGCCCGTACGCTCGGGCAAGAAGCTGAACGGGGTGCTTCGGCTGCCGCTTGGTTCCCTGAGCGATCTGGAGCGCCGCGAGCGGGCAATCCGTGATCGTGACATCGGGTCGGGCGCCCTCGATGCCGTCAAACAGCGGTGCCGCCACCTTCATCGAGAGCTCGTAATACTCCTTCTTCAATCCCCACGTCCCGTCCACGCCCGAGCACTTCTCGATCACCTGCACGTCGGCGCCCGGGATCAGCGCAAGGAGATCCCGCGACTTGACCCCGATGTTCTGCGCCTTGAGGTGGCACGGGAGATGGTAGGCGATTCGGCCGACCGGGTTCACGAAGTTCGTGTCGAGCTTCCCGGCCTGGTGGCGTCGCACCAGATACTCCGAGAGGTCCAGGGTGTGGTCGGCCACCAGTTTTGCGTCCTCACTCCCGCTGAGCCATGGGTACTCGCGCTTCAACATGTAGCTGCACGTCGGGCCGGGCACCACGATGCTGTGCCCGGCTCGGGCCAGCGGCGCCAGCGAGCGCACGTTAAATTCGATCTGCGCAAGCGCCTCGTCCGTCGCTCCCCCATCGAGATACGGCATCCCGCAGCAACGCTGCGGCGGGTGGAGCAGCTCCAGCCCATTGTGCTCGAGCACCCGCACCGCCGCCCGTCCCACAGCCGGGTCGTTGTACTCCACCGGGCAGGTCGCGAAGAGCACGACCTTCTCCTCCGCGCGCTTCCGGTCTGAGCGGCGGTGAAACCACTTTGAGAACGTCTCGCGATGAAACTTCGGGAGGTTTCGCCCTTTATGAATGCCGGCGACCGCCTGCAAAAACGCGCGGTGGATCGCCAGCTCATTCGCCCAGTTCGAGAGGGGCGCGCCGAGACTTCCCACCTTGCCCACGAGGTCCGTGTTTCCCAGCACGCGATCCTGAAAACTGACCCCGTGCGCCTTCGCTTCCGCGGCTCGGCTCCGCAGCATGAGTCGCGGAAAATCAATCGCCCACCGGTGAGGGGACGTGTATGGGCAGTGGTTGTAGCAGAGCTTGCACTGGTAGCAGAGATCCACCGCGCGCTTGAGATCTCGATCCCCGAGCTTCTCGGCGTCGCCGTCGACCGCTTCTTGATCGAGCGTCGTGAACAGATCGTTGAACGAGGGGCAGAGATTGAAGCAGCGCCGGCAGCCGTTGCAGATGTCGAACACCCGCTTCAGCTCGGTGCCGACCTTCTCAAGGTCCCAAAACTCTTCCGAGCGAATATCCAGTGTCATATGTTCCGCGGACCGGGGCCAGGGGTCCGGGGTCCCAAACGCGAGCCCCGGACCCCGGATCCCGAACCCCGAGGTTTCAGAATGCTTCCGCAGGCTCCTTCCCGGCGATTTGCTTCAACCCTTTGGTGAAGCGCCCCGCGTGGGATTTCTCGGCCTTGGCCAGCGTCTCGAACCACTCCGCGAGCTCCGTGAGGCCTTCCTCGCGCGCGGTCTTGGCCATCCCCGGATACATCTGGGTGTACTCGTACGTCTCGCCCTCGATGGCCGACTTGAGGTTCAGCTCCGTCTTGCCGAACGGAACGCCCGTGGCCGGATCACCGACTTCCTTGAGAAAATCGAGATGGCCGAATGCGTGTCCCGTCTCCGCGTCAGCGGTGTCCTTGAAGAGACCGGCAACGTCCGGATACCCTTCGATGTCCGCCACGCGGGCGAAGTAGAGATACCGGCGATTGGCCATTGATTCCCCGCCAAAGGCGTCCTTCAGGTTCTGATGACTCTTCGTCCCGTTCAGACTTTTCCCAGCCATGACTGCCTCCTTTCGGGTGTAAGTGATGAGGGAGAGTTTGGAACGGCTCTTAGCGACCGCGCTGGCGACGCGACGGCCGGCGACTGCGCGCGCAGGCGGCGCACCGTCCGAAGAACTCGATCCGGTGGTCCCTGACTTCAAAGCCGGTCCGCGACGCCACGCGCTCCTCGAGCCGACGATCGAGCGGCTCGTCAAGGTCGAAGATCCGGCCGCATGTGGAACAGCGGAAATGGTGATGACTGCCAACCTTTCCGTCGTAACGCGTGTAGTGGCCGTCCGCGAGCTCAGCCAACAGCCCCTGCTCGGTGAGCAATTTCAAGTTCCGATACACGGTCCCGAGGCTCACGCGCGGCACCCGCTTCTTGACCTCGTGGTACACACGCTCGGCGGTTGGGTGCGTGTCCGTGCTGCGGACCATTTCAAGAATCACCCGACGCTGATCGGTCACCCTCCGGCCTTGGTCGCGAAGGCTGGCCAACAATCGACTCGACTCGGCCCTGGGTGCAGCTTTCATGATTCTCTGAGCCGCTCCAACTCCTCCTTGTGTTCCTGCTCGTCCTTAAGGATCTCCTCCACGGTTTCAAAGAGCAGCTCCCCCTCCTTGCCCACCGCGCGCAGGACTGAGCGATACATCGCGATGGCGGCCGCCTCCTCCTTGAGGTTGACGGCGAGGATTTCTGCGAGGGTCTTGGCCGCGATCAGATCCTTCCTCGCCACCTCCATCGTGGGGACGCCTCCAAGGGCGGTAATCCGATCGCGAAGCTTTATGGCGTGCCCCTTCTCATCTTCCGCGATTTCCTTGAGCCGGCCGGCCACCGCGTCGGCATACGGCCCGCTTACGACCGCGGCATGGGTGAGGTACCGAATCTGACAGGCGTGCTCCTGTGCCAGGGCCTCGTTGAGCATCTTGATGAGCTTCTCCTTCGCGGCCATCGTCACCTCCTCTGTGATCGCGTTGGTCGGGCAACCGGGTTGTCAGTAATGCGAATCACTCCTAATAATAATCGGTCGTGAGAATCTGTCAAGAGGAAAATCTGTCGCCGATGCATTCCGAAGCTCCCTCGGGCGGATTCGTTGCGCTTCGTGCCGCCCGGAGGTTACAATCCGTTCTCAGGAGGTCTGCACCAATGGCTCAGCCCCTCTGGCTCACGATCGAGGGAGCGCGACAGCACAACCTCAAGAACCTCTCCCTCAAGATCCCACACGACCGGATGACCGTCATCACCGGCGTCTCGGGGTCCGGCAAGTCATCGCTCGCGTTTGACACGCTCTTCGTTGAGGGGCAATGGCGGTATGTCGAGTCCCTCTCGACGTACGCGCGGATGTTTCTGGATCGCCTCGACCGCCCGGATGTGGACCGGATTAGCGAGATCCGTCCCGCCATCGCCATCGAGCAGAAGAACCCGGTTCGCACCGCGCGCTCAACGGTCGGGACCGCCACGGAAGTGGCCGACTACCTGCGCTTGCTCTTCGCCAAGATCGGCCGTGCCCACTGCCTCCGTTGCGGGCGGGAGGCGCGGATCGATTCCGCCGACAGTGCCGCGGAGGAGCTGCTGGCCGCGGCCCCAGGTCAGCGGGCGTTGATCGCGTTCCCCGCGCATGTTCTGCCCAACGTTTCACCCGAAGAATTTTTCTCCGGGCTGGTCCGGCGAGGGTTCGCGCGGATCAAAGTCGGAACCGAGATCTACGATCTCAATTCCCGACCGGCGGTGAAGCTGGACGACGGGGCGAGGCTTCTCGTGATTCTGGATCGCGTCCAGCTCGATCCGGCTCAACGCCGGCGGATCACCGAATCGCTCGAAATCGCGCTGCGCGAAGGCGAGGGGCGCTGCATCGTTGAACTCATGGATGGTGAGACCACGGCGTATGGCCTTGACTACCGATGCCATGCCTGCGACCTGCCGCTCGCGAAGCCTGAACCCCTTCTCTTCTCGTTCAACCATCCGCTCGGCGCCTGTCCGGAATGCAAAGGGTTCGGCAACATCCTCCGCTACGACGAGACGCTTGTGATTCCCGACAATGCGAGAAGTCTGGCCGATGGGGCCGTGGAGCCGTGGCGGAACCCTTCGGGGCGGCGGTTTCAACGGGAGCTGCTGAAAGCCGCGAAGCGACATAAGGTCGATGTCGCTCGCCCGTACAGCGAGCTGCCTCCTGAGACTCGCAAATGGGTGTACGACGGAGATGAGAAGTTCCCGGGCATCACAGGGTTCTTCGAGCACCTCGAAGAGTACCGTTACAAGCTCCACGTCCGTGTCCTGCTCAGCCGCTATCGAAGTCAGTTCCCGTGCCCGGCCTGTCATGGGACTCGGCTCAAGCCCGAGGCGCTCACGGTCAAGATAGCCGAAAAATCAATCGCCGATGTGAGCCGGCTCACGGTTTCAGAGCTGGCGTCGTTTCTCGGCGCGCTCCGTCTCTCTTCCTGGGAGGAGCAAGTGGCCAAGGAGATCCTGAAGCAGCTCACCGGCAAGGTGAGCTTCCTGAACCAGGTGGGGTTGGGGTATCTCTCGTTGGACCGCCAGACCCGCAGCCTGTCCGGTGGTGAGGCCCAGCGCATCAACCTGGCGAACCAGCTCGGCTCTCAGCTCGTCGGTACGCTCTATGTCCTCGACGAGCCATCGATCGGCCTTCATTCAAGAGACACCGCTCGGTTGGCCGAGCTTTGTCGCGAGCTGGCCTCTGTGGGGAACACGGTCGTCGTCGTCGAGCACGACAAGACGTTCATCGAAGCGGCCGACTATATCATCGAGCTGGGGCCGGGTGCCGGCGAGCGGGGAGGCGAGGTGGTCTTCGCAGGTCCCAAAGAAGAGTTCCGCAAGGACTCGCGCTCGCTGACCGCGCGCTACCTCACGGGGCGGGATCAGATCCCCCTTCCCCTAGCCCGGCGGACAGGCAACGACCGCGCTCTGACACTGCTTGGGGCCCGCGCCAATAACCTCAAGCACCTCACCGTCAAGATCCCGCTCCACTGTTTGACGCTGGTCACCGGGGTCTCCGGCTCAGGGAAATCCACGCTTGTGCACGACACGCTCTACCGGGCCGTCGCGCGCGCGTTCAAGGTCGAGTTTGAGCAGCCGGGTGAGTACGATTCGCTGTTGGGGCTGGAACACCTCAAAGGCGTGCGCCTGATCGACCAGGAGCCGATCGGTCGCACGCCCCGCTCGAACCCCGTCACCTATATCAAGGCGTTCGACGAGATCCGCAAGCTCTACGCCTCGCTCCAGACCGCCAAAACGCTGGGGTTCGGTCCGGGCCATTTCTCGTTTAATGTTTCCGGCGGGCGCTGCGAGACCTGTGAAGGTGACGGGCTTCAGAAGCTGGAGATGTACTTCTTCGAAGACGTGTACGTCACCTGTGAGGAGTGCGACGGCAGTCGGTACCGTTCAACCGTGCTTCAGGTGAGGTACAAGGGCAAAAACATCCATCAGGTTTTGCAGATGACGGTGAACGAGGCGCTCGAGTTCTTTGACACTCGACCCACACTCGCTCGCCGGCTCAGGCTTCTGGCCGAGGTGGGGCTCGGGTACCTCCGGCTGGGTCAGCCCGCGACAACGCTCTCGGGCGGCGAGGCGCAACGTCTGAAGATCGCGGCCGAGCTGGGGGTTCGGGACAGTTCCGGCATCCTCTACATCCTTGATGAGCCGACCACCGGGCTTCACCTCGACGACGTGAAAAAGCTCCTGAAGGTCCTGAATCGCCTGGTAGACTCAGGGAACACTGTCGTGGTGGTCGAACACCATCTGGATGTGATCAAGACCGCAGACTGGATCATCGACTTGGGCCCCGAAGGGGGACAGGCCGGCGGGGAGATCGTTGCCGAGGGGACGCCAGAGCAGATCGTGAATGTGCCGGGATCGTATACGGGCAAATACCTCCGTGAACTCCTGCCGGCTCGAGGAAACGGCCGTGCGTAGCGCGTGGAGACTTCTCGGAGTCGTGGCGGCGCTGAACTTCGCGCTCGTGGCCTCCGCGAGCTCCCACCTCGTCAGGGTGGAGGATTGGCTCAACATCGCGGTCGGAACGCGGGGGATCCCGCCAACCTGGAAGAGCGGCCAGAAGTGGGGACAGCCGGCTTATGATTTTGCGATCGAGCAAGATTCCACGGAAAAAGTCCTCCACGTCAAAAGCCGTGGCGACTCCTCCACCATCGTCAAGGAGCTGAAGGTGAACGTCAAGGACACGCCGATCCTTCAGTGGCGATGGAAGGCAGTCACCCTTCCCCAGGGGGGCGACTCGCGGAACGAGGCCACCGATGATCAGGCCCTTCAGATTTACGTCACCTTCGAACGCTTCCCTTCCATCGCTCGCTCGAGAATCATCGGGTATATCTGGGACTCCACCGCTCCGGAAGGCCTCGTGGTGAAGAGTGAGAAGTCACGGCTCGTGACGTATATTGTGGTCCGCTCAGGGGCACAGCACCTCGGCAAATGGCTCACGGAGTCCCGGAATGTTTACGAGGATTACAAGCGAATTTACGGCGAGGAGCCTAACGAGCCGGTGAAGGGCGTCGCCATCGCGACCGACTCGGACGACACCAAGTCGAGCGCCGAGGGCTACATCGGCGAAATCCTCTTCAAGAAGCCGTAGCAGGCTGATGAAAAAGGCCGATCTGCGTTGTTGGCTCGATCGTGCCGCCCTGCGACGTACACCGCGTACGCCTCGGGCGTCCCGACCTTCGCCGCCTAGCACCTGGACCTTTTTTGATCAACCTGTAGGAGTCTGGGCTAGTGCCGTGCCGATAACCGTCGCATCCCGGCGTTCTCGATGGTCGCCAAGCCCCAACGTATAACCGCCCGCGGGCCGCCGCCCCCGCCCGCATCCCGCCCCGTCGCCCCTGCCGGGCCCCCGCTCGCCGCCCTGAATCGACTTGCCCGCCACCCTCGCCAGGACTAGAATCCCCATAGCGGTCGAGACCCGCGGTTCAGTCCAACTGGTTTTATCCGCCGTGCATGCTGCCGCACGACGGATAAAAGCCTATTCGTTAGGTTGCACGAATTTCGACGATAAAATAGGGCCTGTATGACTGAACAACAACTACCCTCCCCCTGGCGCCTGCCGGTCGCATTGCTATTGGCGATCACGGTACCGCCGCTCGCGATCGTGGCCTGGATTCTGCTGAGCGGCGACCAGCGAAAGATTTACTGGCAATCGTGGTGCATCAAGGGTGGGCTTGCGATCGCGGTCATCGGCTCGCTGCCGCTGCTTGTCGTCGGCATCGCCGCAGAGCTTGGGCTGTGGCCCGATCCCAACCCAAATCCGATTGGCTTCGGGCTGCTTTTCGTCTTCAGCGTAGTGCTCGGATCACTGGTGGCACTTTTCGGCGTCCTCTGGACACACTTTCAAGCGCGCAAAGCTTGAGCGGCCGAGAATAAGGATTGAGGCGACCTAACCGGCGCTTCGAGCCGACGCCCGCAAGCTTGCGCGGGCAAAGCCCGCGCTCGAATGACGATAGGGCGTGAGGATTGGTGACGACCGAGAACGCCGTCAGGCGAAGTATATCGGCCCGGCGCTCAGCGATCTTGCGCCGCGACGAGAAGCGAGCAGATCAAGGCCCGAGGGAGGAGGGACCCGGAGGCGTACACAGTCGTACGTTGAGGAGTCCCGACGACCGAGAACGCAGAGCTGCGACGCTTATCGTCGCGGTGCTATTCGCAGGTTGATCAAAAAGGTCCAGATGCTAGGCGGCGAAGGTTGGGACGCCCGAGGCGTACGCGGTTGTACGTCGCAGGGCGGCACGGCCGAGCCAACAACGCAGATGGGCCTTTTTCATCAACCTGCTAGCGGCGCCACCAGGAGTGCGCCAGCCCGTCTACCACCTCAGCCAGCTGGCCGATCGTTCGGCACTCCTTCACGACATCGCAGTGGGGCGCATAAAGCGGCAAGACACTGTCCCCGACGCCCCATCCCCATGTACCTTCCGGATTGAGCCAGATAATCCCCTTCGCGCGCTCGCGCATCTGGCCGATCGTCCAGGCTTGAGGGTCGTTGAAGTTGTTCCGGGCGTCGCCGAGAATCAGGATTGTCGTTTTTCGGTCGAGGGACTCCAGCTCGGTTCGACAGAAACGGCTGAACGCGTACCCGAAGTCCGAGCGACTATGATAATCCACGGCCGCTTGAGTCAGCGCCCACTCGATGGCCCGCTCCACGGGGAAGCTCGCGAACGCCTGGGTCACTTCAGCAATCTCCGACACGAAGACAAAGCTCCGCACACGGCTGAAGCACTCCTGAAGGTTCCACACGAGTTGAAGCATGAAGCGCGAGGCGTTCCTCACCGAGTCCGACACGTCACAAATGGTGATGAGCTTCGGCTTCTCGCGGTGGCGCCGGCGAAATTTGAGCTCCATGGGGACGCCGCCATACTGGAGGCTCTTCCGGATCGTCCGCCGGGAGTCCAATCGCCCCTTCGCCTCCTGGCGCTGACGCATCACGAGCGCATCCTTGATCTTTCTGGCGAGCCGCGCCACCACCGCCTTCAACTGAGCCACCTCTTCCGGCGTGAGCGCGAAGAGCGGCTTGTCCATCAACGATTCGCGCACGAGCTTCTCGCCGGAGCGATACGCCCGGCGCGCCAGCTCGCGCTCCACGTGTTGGCGGATCATCCTGCGGAACGCCTCCAGGCGCAGGTCGAGGTAGTTGCGGATCCGCGCGAGCTGGCCGGGATCGAGCCCCTGGGCCTCGAGCATCTGCATCAACCGGCGGAGATCGCTCTCGACCTGGCTCCAATCGAAGCGGTCATTGAGCTGCCGGGAGAAGTACCCGATCTGCAGGAAGTACATCAGGCGCTCGAGGCCGGCTCCCTGGCCGGCTTGACGGATTGCACGCTCCATCTCAGCGCCCTCGCCACGAAGCATCAGGCTTGTCAGCGCGTCCAGCTCGATCCCCTCCTCGGCAATCAGCCGCTCAAGCCGCGCGCGAATTCCGGGGTCCTCCGGGCCAAGGGCCTTTTTCAGTCCCTCTCCGAGAGCCTGGAGATCAAGGAAGTAGAGATCGAAGAGCCGGTCGAACGTCGGAAGATCGCGGGACTCCTTGATCAAACTACTGGAGAGCGCTGCCTTAAAGATCTCCCGATCGAGCAGGCCCACCTCAGCAGACGCGGCCAGGGCGTCAAGCGCTTCCGACGGCGAGATGCGGACCTCAGCCCTTCTCAAGTCGCCGATGAACTCTAGGATCCTCTCGTCCACTTGTTTCTCAGCCGCGAGCCGCCACGCCTCGGGCGTGATGCCGTTGGTAGGTTGCCCTCTGTTGCGGCGGCACGTGCCACGTCTCGCCTCACGCGCGCGCGAACAGATTCAACCGTACCGGGCTTGGCATAGTGACGAAGTGAACCGGCGAGGCGACGGGAGTGAACCGAAACTTTCTTCGCCATAAATTCTCTCTCGATACTCTTTCCAAAAAGATGGGGATTCAGAATTGAAGATTTTCTCAACACCCACTCTGATTATCTGGTGAAGGTCACCCAGGAGGACTTGAAAACCTCCTCGCCGCCTTCCCGGGTGATCGGGACGAGGCGCCCGTCTTCCAGCCTGATCAGGCCGTGGAGACTCCCGTACCCGATGATGTGGGAGAGCTGCTGCTTCCACCCGAGCCCGCTCTGAGTGATCTGCTCTTCGCGCGCCACGCACCGCGTCACGTCTTGAACGTCACCGACGAGATGGAGCACTCGAAGTGGCCCCTCCTGAGCTCGAAGCCCGAGGATGACCTTGTACGCACGCCCTTGGCGGAGCGTCTCCACGGTCAGCTCATTGGGAAGCAGGAGATGATGGATCACCTCGGGCATGGCGGCGAGGAAAAAGTCTCTCGCCGCGGAATGCACGTAGTAAAAGTGCCAGCGGCCCGCCGCCAAAAGCCAGAGCCTCACATACTCGCCAAGCAGGCCTGAGATGCACCGCCCGCCTTCAATAACCACCGGGCCGGCCGGTGAAAGCTCAGGAAGCCTCAGCCGCGGTGAGGGAAACCAGAGT
>DATEAO010000302.1:0-2784 GCA_035288345.1 Candidatus Methylomirabilota bacterium
AGGTGTCGCCCCTTCTCTCGATAGGCGGCAGCGACGCCTTTGATGGCGAGGTTGTCCGACTCGGTGGCGCCACTCGTCCATACGACCTCAGCGGGCTTACACCCAAGGAGGTGGGCGACCTGGACACGCGCCTGCTCCACCGCCTCCTCGGCCGCCCAGCCAAACTGGTGATTGCGGGAGGCCGCGTTGCCGAAGTGCTCAGAAAAGTAGGGACGCATCGCCTCGAAGACCTCGGGGGCTACGGGGGTCGTCGAGTGGTGGTCCATATAGATCGGGAGGGTGACGGTCGTGGGCTTCATGACGCTGCAATCAGGGCCTGCATCGGCAGAGGAACCTCTTTCATCGAGGTGATCGTGTCGCACCGACAGCAGACCTCCCTTGATGGTTTCAGTGGGCACCCATTGCACACCTGCAGGATCTCCATGGTCCGCCTGATCGACTCTTGCGTCTGACGATAGGCGGCGACCCGCGCCCCAATCTCCTCAAGTTGCCTTTCCAAGATATCAATGATCTCGGGAGCCGCCTCAGCACCAGATTCAGCCGCCAGTCGCTGATGCAGCAGCCGCCTGATCTGAGAAAGGGGAGTTCCCAACATCTGCAGGCTCTTAATGAACTGAATGGTTTTGCAGTCATCCGGGAAGTACAGGTGAAACCCGCCTTTCGTCCTCGCGGAGTGATTAATGAGTCCGAGCTGTTGATAGTAACGAATCGTCCGCAGCGTAGTGCCGGTCCGTTTCGCCAACTCACCGATTTTTAGCAAGCCATCCTCTGCCATGCTCGCATCCCCTCTGCCTCACATTCCCGGCCCGCGTGCCTCGTGCCTTTCAGGCCACTCCCAAATAGAGTATAAGGAACCATGACGTGACTGTCAACTTGTATAACCCTTCGTGTAGGTGATGTTCTAGACCCCTATGAGGCAAACCACGCCCGCGCGATCTTGAGCGTTGACAAGCTGTCCATTTTCTACGATCCTGATGAAGCGCGGAACACGCCCGTTACTCAACATTCCCCCCGGGGGCAAACCATGATTGAGAACACTATGAGTAAGTACACAGCACTGACACTCACGTTGCTACGCATCATCGCCGGCTTTCTCTTCATGCCGCATGGGGCGCAGAAACTCTTCGGCTGGTTGGGAGGAATGGGAGGAACTGGGGCGTCTGCCTCGTTTCCGGACCTCATCTGGGTCGCCGGCGTACTGGAATTCTTCGGGGGCCTGTGTATCCTGCTGGGAGTGTGGACCCGCCCGGTGGCCTTCTTGCTGTCGGGCCAGATGGCGGCAGCCTACTTCATGGGACATGCCTCGCGAGGCTTCTGGCCGTTGCTCAATCGTGGCGAGTTGGCGGTTTTGTACTGCTTTGTCTTTCTGTTCTTCGCGGCGGCAGGGGGTGGGCCATTCACAGTTGACCGGCTGTGGCAGAAGAAGGCGAGATGATCCGTATTGGATATGCTTATACAGCCCTATACCGGACAAGCGATCTCATCGAACACCGTGTAAGCGTTATTAGGCGGCGAAGCTTCTGGGGCAACCAGGGCACGATCGATGAAGATCATTGGAAAATCCAATGCAATGGCACAAAGTAGGCCAGAGGGAACCTGGCAGTTTAGAGTATTTCACCGAAAGGCTGTCGGCAAACGCGATCCTCGCTACTTGATCAAGTGCGGGTGTTGCGAACAGCACTTCGAAATCTATTACGGAGGTGGTACTCTCGAAATCGCTGGGGTGATGGGGTCTGTCGAAGACTGGCGAGAAATTCTGTTGCCCTTGCTTAAAGAAGGAAGAAAGGACAAAAGGCGCAAATACGTCGGCTAACAACCAACATGCAACCAACCAGCGGCGCGGGCAAGCCAATCGGCTAATCAAATCGTGCGCGCCGGTTACCGCTGAGCGCGCAAGCGTTAGATTGCCATGGGCACGATAGACATCAGCACGAGACTCAATCGGAGGCTTCGGAGGAACAGGTCCGTTATCCTGACAAATGCTGAGGTGGAGGTGCTCGTGGGAGAAGCGCGGCGGGTTTTCGGGCCTGAACTCGCCGACCTTCTCGACACATCGCGCGTCAAGTTTGAAGATGTCATCCGCTGGTCCTCCCTTGGAGCCCGATGTCAGCGGGCACGGGCCGACCGTGGCGTGACCATCAGGGATGTGGCCATTGCACTGAAGGTGCCTCAGTACCGTCTCCAGGCGATCGAGAAGGGCGCCCTGCGCGAACTCAAGACCACCATTGCTCGCCGGTACTTTCAGTTCCTGGGCATCGAGTCCTGGGTGAGGCGTTGGTCGAGAGCGAATCGCGAGCTTGCGAGGCGTGCGGGCATGGTGCCAGGTGCCACTCGTGAACGCGCTTCATGATGCTCTTGGTGACCTGGCAGGCTAACAGTCCACGAAGCCGACGGCGCCTGGTAGGGCGATCGGCAAGCGCACCCGCAGCGGCAAATGCGGGAGCCTTAGGTCGGCTGCTCACCATTGACGTGATCACGCATCTGTGATGATAATGTAATTACTTTGAGGGGAGCGCGCTCATGAAGACTCGCCTGGTTCGCATCGGTAATTCTCGTGGCATCCGCTTGCCAAAGCCCATCATCGAAGAGGTTGGCCTCACCGACGAGGTCGAGGTTCGGGTGCGAGCAGGAGCGATTATTATCGCTCCCTCAGTGGCACCACGCTCGGGATGGGCCGAAGCCGCCAAACAACTGCGCGAGCGGGACGAAGACCGTTTGCTCGATCTGCCTACTCCAACCCGCTTCGATGAGAAGGAGTGGAGGTGGTGACCGCCGAGCCTGTGC
>DATEAO010000303.1:0-2097 GCA_035288345.1 Candidatus Methylomirabilota bacterium
ACGGGGACGATCTCCCTTCGCAGCTCAAGATTGGCATGACGGTAGAGAAAGTCGGCCAGTTCCTGCGGCACCTCTTTCACCAGGCCGACAAAATAGAGAACATAGTGCTCGCCTTTGCTCTTCGAAAGCGAGGCAAGATAGTCCTTTGCAGCTTTGACGTTGATCTGCAGGTCCGGGCCAGAAGCGCATTCCTCCAGTCTTGTGAAGATGAAGTAGGTCTTCTTGACATCGGGGAGAGCTGAAGAATCGCGGCTGAACAACATCCCATAAGACGAATCGAGGTGTTCGTCAAAACCATTCTGTTGCAGATTGAGCCGAAGTCGGGAAGCTAGCTGGTTCTCATCTGTGCTGTCCATGGGGGATCTCCTTGCTGGTTAGCCTGGAATGATATCCGGAGACCCCAGGTGGTTGGGCCACTCTTAAGGGTGCCGGCGATGCCAGCGCCGCCAGCGATCGAGGCGGCGATGATCTCAGGAGGCCTACGTCCTTCCTGTAGGCCGGGGGGCGGTCAGTGCGACGTGTCCCCCGGCGGCCTCGAGCTCCGTGATGCGCCCCTGTGGGCGGCGCACATTGCCCCGGTGATTGTGCGGGAACGCCCACCCGGAGCGCAAGCGGAGGGGCTGCAGCGGTGTGTTGGGCCTCCCGTGAGCTACCCTGGGGGAATGTAGCGGACCCCGTCGATGCCCTCGAAGTCGGCGTCCTGGGTCCAAAGGACTGCGTCGAAGGCGCGGGCACTGGCCAGCATGATGCTGTCAGCCATGGGAAGCTTCATCTCGCTGGAGAGCTTTGCTGCGCCCAGCGCCAGCGTCGAGTCCAGATCGATAACGATACCCTGCTGCATGAGGGCCACCGCCTGGAGAGCCTCACCCTCGCCCCTCTGCTGGAGAACCCGTTTGAACACTTCGAACAGGCTTACCGTCGGGACGAGGAGTTCGCTCGACCTCTGGATCACCGGGGCCAAGACCGAAGCGTTCGGTCCATCCGCGAAGAACTCGAGCCATCCGGACGAAGCCACTACGTTCATACGCGGTCGGGCTCCCGTTCGACGGTCGTATCGATTCCCCTAAGGAACCCCCGCGCCCGCCTGATCGGCCTCACCGGGATGAGCTCGATCCGTCCCTCATAGGGGATCACCTGAATCTTCTGTCCTGGGCGAATCCCCAAGGCACGTCGCACCCTCAAGGGGATCACGACCTGGAACTTGGTGGACACCGTCGTAGTCTCCATACAAGCCTCCGATCGATCCGAGCAGCGTATTACGACGGCTATTGTAGCATGGGGGAGGCCAGACATCAAGCTCTGGGCCTCCAACGGCGCCGAACTTGGCGAAGCAGCCCAGTAGGGTCGCGTGCATTGCTCGTTGGTACCTCGGGGGCATCCCCGTATGGGTAGGGAGGGGGCTGCGCGTCGGCCAGCGCTCTAGCGTCTTTTCACACCTCGCCCGAAGGAGCCTGCGGGGGCTTCCTGGTGCGCCCGCGAGCAATTCGTCCGCCCAGCCACACGAGGAACCCGATCGGGACCAGGACCGGAAGCCCCACGACGACAATCCATATGAGCAGGTCGGCCGCAAGACGGTAGAGCGAAGTAATAGCACCGCTGGCCGAGTCGAACGTCTCTGACGGGTCCCATGGAACGGGCGTGGCCGTCGGGGTCGGCGTGGGCGTCAGGGTCGGCGTGGGTGTGGGAGTGGGCACGATCTCGGGCAATTCCGGCTCGAGCTGTATGGTGATCGTGGAGAAGGCTGCCCGGCCCGAGAGGTAGTTGATCCTCCCCTGGACCTCCTCGATCTGCGCTTCGACGGCGGCAAGTTCCTGGTTCACCGTCAGCGCCTCCTGCACCGTGCGGGCCTGATCCAGGAACTCAAGGATGCGGGCGCGAGTTGCCTGGAGTCTCTCCAGCCTCGACTGGAGATCGACGTACTGGTCGGTGACGTCCTCGCCCGTGCTTGTCTCGTCGAGCACGCGCACGGCCAGCGCCCTGAGGCGGCGGATCGCGCGCTCGAATTCCTCCGCGGGGACTCCGATGGTGATGGAGGCGTACTTGTAGTTCTCCTCTCCCCACGCCTGGTACCAAATGCGCGACGAGAGCACGTAGCCG
>DATEAO010000304.1:0-6318 GCA_035288345.1 Candidatus Methylomirabilota bacterium
ACGCGAGGCTGTACGGCGTCGCGACCCGCCGGCAGCGCGAGGCTGAGAGCCTGGCTGAATTGGGCCGGCACATCTCCCAGTCGCTTGATCCTCAAGAGGTCAAGCAGCAGATTGTCAATAGTGTTCGCGCTCTTTTCCAGACCAGGGTTTCCGCCCTGTTCAGGCTCGATCCGGACTCGGACGCCCTGCTCGTGCTGGCGAGGTCGGGTGAATTTGGAGGGGTAGACCCCAACCTGCAGCTGCCTCATCGCGCCGGCTTATCCGGTCTCGCGGTCTCCGAGCGCCGGCCCGTGGCGAGCAGTGACATCCTGAATGATCCCCGGCTCTCCTTTACTCCCGAGGCGCGAGCAGACTATGAACGCGCTCCATTCCGCTCAGCGCTCGCTGTGCCGCTCATCATCAAGGAGCAAGTGGTCGGGGTCCTTTCCGTGGGGGATCGACTGGGACGCGTGTTCACCGATGAGGAGAAGCAGCTCGCGCAGGCGTTCGCCGACCAGGCGGCCATGGCGCTGGAGAACGCCCGGCTCTTCGAGGAAACCACGGTCCGCCGTCGCGTGGCCGAGGCCCTCCTTGACATTGGGCAGGCCGTGGGCTCGACCCTGAAGCTGAAGCAGGTGCTCAAAGTGATCGCCCAGCGCACCGCTCAGGCCATCAATGCGGAGCGGTGCGCGCTTCAGCTTTTGCGCGGCGAAGAGCTCGTTCCGGTTATGGGCCAGTTTGCTGACGGCCACTCCGATCCAGCGCTCTGGGCCAAGCTCAAGGCCATGCGGACGTACAAGCTCGAGGAAACGCCCGCGCACGCGCAGGCAATCAGGACCAGGCGGCCCGTCGCGGTCGAAGATACAACGACCAGCTCCCTCATCCCGGCCTCCTGGATCGAGACGTTCGGAATCAGCTCGGCGCTCGTCGTTCCCCTGGTCCATCAGGACCAGGTCATCGGCACCTTGGTGGCGGAGCGCACCGGCGGACCTTCCCTCTGGCGCCAAGAGCAGATAAACCTGGCCATGGCGATCGCGAATCAGGCCGCGCTGGCGCTGGAGAACGCCCGGCTCTTCGAGGAGTCTCGACGACTCGTCGAAGATCTCAAAGCCTTGACGCAGGAGCTGGGGGTCAAGAACCGGGAGCTGGACACGTTTGTCTACACGGTCTCCCACGATCTCAAAGCCCCGCTCGTCACACTTCAGGGGATGGCGGAGCTGCTCATGGATGGGTATGGTCAGGCGCTTGACGAGCAGGGGCAGCACTTCCTCGATCGGTTAAAGGCGAACGCCCGGCAGATGGAGCAGCTCATCCTGGATCTGCTGGCCCTCTCTCGCATCGGTCGCGAGGGGCATTCGGCCGAAACCGTCCCGCTGCGTGAGGTGGTGGACGGGGTGCTCCTGGAGTGGGGGGGGCGGATTCGCGCAAAGGGGATCAGCGTGATCTGTCACGAGCTGCCCGTGCTGTGGGGGTTAAGGACGCAGGTGGATCAGGTGATGTCGAATCTCATTGGGAACGCGGTCAAGTACAGCGGGGAGCCCGCGGAGCCCGTGATCGAGATTGGCGCCAAGGACGCGGCAGGAGAAGGAGGCGACGCGATGGTGGAGTGTTATGTGCGAGACAACGGGATCGGGATCGACCCGGCGTATCACGAGAAGGTCTTTGAGATTTTCCAGCGGCTGAAAGAGACGGAGTCCGAGGGGACCGGGGTCGGGCTGGCGATTGTCAAGAAGATCGTCGAGGGCGCGGGGGGGCGCATCTGGGTGGAATCAGCCCGGGGGCAGGGGGCGACGTTCCGCTTCACCTGGCCCAAAGCGCCAGGAGCGCATCGGAATGAATCGGCGTAGAGAGGGGGCGAGCATCCTCTTGGTCGAGCGCACCCCTGCAATCACACGCCAGAGAGATGAGCATGCGTAGACGGTCTCTGAACCTTCTGGAGAGATTTTCGCTCCTGAGCTTCTTCGCCGTGCTTCTCCTCTGTCTGGCCCTCGGGTTCGTGAGCGCTCACCTGCTCGCGAGCAACATGCTTGATTGGGAGTGGCAGGGCACAGCGGAGCTGGTCCGATATCAGGTGCGGGCGTACTCCCTTGAGCGCCTCTTCACGGATCCGCAACTGGGGCAGGAGCCCCAGCAATATCGAGGGCGACTCGGCTCGCTGCTGAGCCTCCCTGAGGTCGTGCGGGTGAAGGTCTGGGACCGGGAGGGGGCGGTGATCTGGTCTGACGATGGGCGCCTAATCGGCAGAAAGTTTCCCGAGAACCGGGAGCTGCAGGAGGCCCTCGCCGGGCAGATCAGCGTCCAACTTAAAGATCTGAAGAAGTCCGAGAATGTCTACGAGCGGCAGTTCCCCAAGCTGGCTGAGGTGTACGTCCCGATCTTCGCCGAGCAACATCCCGGCACGGTGCTTGGCGTGCTGGAGGTCTACAAGGTGCCGGCGCGTCTCTTTGGGACGATACGACGTGTGAGAGCACTTGTCTGGGGCACGTCTCTGACTGGCGGCCTCCTCCTCTACCTTTCCCTCTTCTGGATTGCCAGGGTTTCCTCTCGAACTCAGCTCAGTCTGGAACGGAGTCTCAAGGAGCAGTCAGCGGAGCTGAAGGATCGGAACACTACGTTGGAATTCTTCGTCCAGACCATCTCCCATGAACTCAAATCCCCATCTGTGGCAATCCATGGGCTGGTTGGCAGGCTGCTCGAAACCTGTCAGGACAGGCTGGGCGATGAAGGCCAACGTCTCCTCCGTCGGCTTCAGACGAATGCTGAGCACCAGGAACGCCTTCTCACGGATCTCTTGGCCCTGACCCGGCTCGGAAAAGAACGGGCTACGCCGACGCCCGTGGACACATCGGTCCTCCTCCAGGAAGTGATCGGGGAGGCACAGCAGGACGGTTCGGTGAGCCCTGTGAAAGTGACCATTCAAAGTCCAATGCCGATCCTTTACTGCGACCAGCGGGAGTTGCTGGAGGTCTTCCGTCACCTCATCACCAATGCCATCAGGTTCATGGGTGACCGATCGGATCCCCAGGTCGAAATCGCCGCCGCCGATCACGGGGAGTGGGTAGAGTTCTCCGTTCAGGACAACGGGATCGGGATCGACCCGGCTTACCACGAGCGGGTCTTCGAAATCTTCCAGCGTCTCAAAGAGATTGAGACCGAGGGGACCGGCGTCGGGCTCGCGATCGTGAAGAAAATCATCGAAGGAACAGGAGGAACGATATGGGTGGAATCGTTCAAGGGGCAGGGGTCGACATTCCGCTTCACATGGCCCAAGGCAGAGGCGGAGGTATCGTGATGGGCTCGAACGGGATCGCGCTCCTCTTGGTCGAAGACAATCCCGATCACGCGGAGCTGACGATGAAGGCGCTCCAGCGGGGGAAGCTCGCCAACCGGATCCACTGGGTGAAGGACGGGGAGGAAGCGCTGCACTATCTGTTTCACGAAGGGCGGTATACCAATCAGCAGGAGGCGCCCCGGCCGGGGCTCATTCTGCTCGATATTCGGCTGCCGAAGGTGGACGGTCTGGAGATCCTGCGGCGCGTGAAAGGCGACGACACACTGCGGACCATTCCGGTGGTGATGCTCACCACCTCTGAGCGGGGCGAAGAGGTGGCGGAGAGCTACCGGCTGGGGGCGAACAGCTACATCACGAAGCCGGTGCGGTTCACGGAGTTCATCGAGAAGATCGAGGCCGTGGAGATCTACTGGCTTCTGACCAACACCGTGCCGAAAGAGTAGGGCATTGGAGAGTTGAAGCGGGAGCTTCGGGAAGACTCATCAACATATGAAGGGAAACCTGTCCAAGACTGACCGGCAGATCGCGGCAGCGAACCAGCGACTCCACGGATTGATTCGAGCCGCGCGGGCGATAAGCTCTTCGCTTGATCACTCGGAGGTGCTGAAGACGATCGTGCGTGAGGCCGCTCTGGTCATGGAGGCCGGCGCCTGCACCTTGAAGCTGTTGGACTCCGCCGGGGAGCACCTCCTCTGGGCTGCCGACGTGGGCGTGCCGGCCGAGTGGCGGCAGCGCCCGCTCACTCGGAGCGGTGAGGGATTGGTAGGCTGGGTCGCAGCCCAGGGGGAACCGCTGGCACTCCTGGAGCCCTTAACTGATCCCCGCGTCATGAGCGAAGATTTCTGGACGAGACTCGGCTTTGCCTCGTATCTAGGAGTCCCTGTCAAGGAGGGCGGGCGCACCATCGGGGTCTTGAGCGTTTGCACCCGTGAGCCTCGCTGCTTCTCCGAGGATGAGATCGCGCTCGCCCTCTCGTTTGCTGATCAGGCCGCAATCGCCCTCAGAAACGCCCGGCGCTACGAGGAACAGGTCCGCAGCACGGCTGAGGCGCGAGAGCTGGCGGAGATTGCTCGTGTGGTGGTTTCAGCGCGCGACGTGAAGAAAGTCCTGCGTGAAGTGTGCCGAAGGGCCGCAGCCCTCTGCGGGGCCGATCGCTGCAGCATCTACTTGGAGGGAAAGGCGGCCACCCTGGTCCCGGCCATGTCCCAGTACGCCTCCGGTGAGCGAAACGAGGAAGACTGGCTCAAATTCAAAGAGCTGATGAAGCGAGGCCGCGGCAAGCCCGAGTTCTTCCGACGCGTGATCGAGAGTCGACGGGCGCTAACACTCGACAACGCGCGAGCCTCCGACTTGGATCAGGAGCTGGTCGATGCGTTTCGGATCGGGTCGATCCTGGGCGTCCCCCTGGTCGCGGCAGATCAGGTGATCGGTGTCGCAACTCTGGACACCGTGAAGGAGGTTCGCCCCTTCACATCCCGACAGGTGGAGTTGGCTGTGACGGTCGCAGACCACGTCGCGTTCGCGGTCCAAAAAGCCCTCCTCCTTGAGGAGACTCAAGGACGGCTCTGGCAAGCTGAGGCCCACCTGGAGATTGCCGAGACCCTCAGCTCCACTCTGGAGCTGAAGCCACTGCTCAAGCAGATCGCCCAGCAGGCGGCCCGGGCCTGCCAGATGGATCGCTGCTCCATCTACCTCCTGGAAGGCGAGCAGGTGGTGCCTGTCATGTCCCAGTACGCCGACGGCCGCGCGGATCGGGCGCTCCGGGAGGCCTTCAAAGGGCTCGGGCGGATGCGGGTGGATGAGATCCCCTTCTTTGCTGAAACCGTCAAGCGTCGAGGCCCAGTGGTCATCGACAACCCCGACACAGACCCTTTGGTGCCGCGAGCCATGGAGGTCTTTCAGCTCAAGCAGGTCCTTGCCCTTCCCCTCATCAGACAGGAGAGGGTCGTGGGAGCGTTGGCAATTGACAACTGCGAGCGGTCCCGTCCCGTGACTGCTCCGCAGGTCGCGTTCGCCACCACCATCGCGAGCCAGGTGGCGCTGGCGATCGATAACGCCCGCCTCTACGACGAGACCGAGCGTCGACTGCGAGAGACCACGGGGCTTCTGAGCGTGGCCCAGACCTTGAGCGGCAGCCTCGATCTCCAGGAGATCGCCCGCCGAACAACCCGGGAGCTGACCCTGCTCTTTGGAGCGGACACGTCGATCTTCTTTCAATCCCACGACGCGGGCGAGTACTTGGTCGGCGTAGCGGGGTACCACATTCCAGAAGTCTTGCGCAATCAGAACTACCGGGTGTCACAGCAGGAGCTGTTCCCCTGGGTCCTCGAGGCCCAGAAGACCGGACGCCCGGTAGCCAGCACCGATGTGTCAAGCGACCCTCTCTTCGATCACCCGTTGATACGGAACATGCCGATCCAGCCGAAGTCGGCCCTCTTCACCCCGCTGCTGAGCAAGGGCCGCCAACTGGCCGCCATTTACAGTTACTGGTGGACCACACCCCACAAGTTCACGGAGGAAGAGCTTCGGCTGGCCGAGGGCGTGGCCACCCAGATTGCGTTGGCGTTGGACAACGCCCGGCTCTACGAGGAGACCGAGCGGCGGCGTCGCGGGGCCGAAGAGCTTGCGCAAGTCGCCCGAACGCTCACAGAGCACCTGGAGCTTGAAGCGGTCGCGACGCGGGTGGTGGAGGGGACCCGGCGGCTGCTGAGCGTCGCATCTGCGACGCTCTTTCAGCTCCAACCTGATCGCTCCTTGCTCTGCCTGGCTGCGAGTGGTGGTGCCGGCGATCTCAGTCAGCCGGGTCTTCCCGCCGATGTAGTGGGCGATCCGGAGATCACGCTTGCGGACGTCCACCAGTCGGTGTCCTCCGAGGGTCATGCAGTGCTCCTCATTCCCCTTCGCTCAAAGGGGGCGGTGATCGGACTGCTCACGGCTGCCGGTGAGGTGGGGCGAATCTTCACTGACGCTGAGGTCTCTCTGGCGCGGTCTTTTGCCGACCAGGTCGCCCTGGCCATGGAGAACGCGCGGCTCTACGCAGACGCGAG
>DATEAO010000305.1:0-2917 GCA_035288345.1 Candidatus Methylomirabilota bacterium
CCTGTCGGTGCACCGTCAGGGCACCGAGGATCCGTTGCTCCAGAAGGAGGGGGATGGCGAGCACGGATCGATAGCCGAGCCGGGCCAGGATGGGCCGGACGCGAGCGACGCCGTATCGCCGCTCGTCCATGACGTCGGTCACCTGGACCGGGGCCCGCGTGGCCGCCGCCGTCCCAGTCGTGCCCTCCCCAAGGCGGATCGGCGCGCCACGAAGCACGTCGAGCAGCTCCTGTTCCACGCGGTAGCTGGCTCGGAGGTGGAACTCCTGCGTCGGCTCATCGTACTCGTAGATAACCCCGCCGCTGGTGCCCGAGAGCTGGACGGCGCGGGAGACGATGGTGCTCAGGACCGTTTCGAGGTCCAGGGTGGAACCGACCGCCCGGCCCACCTCCCCGAGGGCCTTCAGCTCCTCCACCGACCGGGCCAGCTCGCCGGTCCGGGCCTGGAGCTCCTGGAAGAGGCGGACGTTCTCGATGGCGATGACGGCCTGCTCAGCGAAGGTCTTGAGCAGCACGATCTGCCTATCTGAGAACGGTCCCGCGTGGGCTCTCCCAACGGCTATGGCTCCAATGGGCACCCCTTCACGCAGGATCGGCACCGCCATGGTGCTCTTCAAACCGATAGCGCCTCCAAGGCCCTCCTGAAACTCAGGATCATGCGCGACGTTCGGGATGTGGACCGGCAGACGATCGAGGATCGCGCGCGGCCCCGCCAGCGCGCGGTCGGGCCGTCCGGGGAAAATCTTTCGCAGCTCGGCGAGCCCCTCAGGCCCGATGCCGTGGTGGGCGACGAACTCGACCAGTTCCCCGTCAAACCGATAGACGGCGCTGAAGATCGCCTCGCACAAGCGCACCGCGCTCTCAGCGATCGCGTCAAAGACAGGCTGCACGTCGGTGGGTGAACTCGAGATCACCCGGAGGATCTCGGATGTAGCGGTCAGCTGCTCCAGGGCCTCGGTGAGGTCGCGGTTCCGGGCCTCGAGTTCCTGAAAGAGGCGAACGTTCTCGATGGCGATCACGGCCTGATCGGCGAAGGTCGTCACCAGCTCGATCTGCTTATCGGTGAACGGCCGGGCCTCGCTTCGTAGCAGCGCGAACACCCCGACGAGCATGCCCTGCCTGAGCATCGGGACACCCAACAGGGCTCGCCAGCCACCTTTCCTCTGAGCCTCAGACAGTTCATACTCAGGATCTGCCAAGGCGTCGGGGATATGAACGGTCCGGAGCTCCACCGCGGCCCTCCCCGCCACAGACCCGCGCCCGGGGCGAAGCTCGGCTGCTTGCCCTCCAAGAGCTTGCCACTGCACGAACTCGGGGGAGGCGCCGTGGTAGGCCGCTGGGCGTAAGAACTCCCCGTCGAACCTGTGGACGATGGCCCATTCGGCCGCGCACAGCCTTGTCGCTTTCTCGGCGAGGGCTTCCAAGACTGGCTGAAGATCGAAGCTCAAGCGGCTGATGACCTTGAGGATCTCGGCCGTGGCGGTCTGCTGCTCCAGACCCTCCGCAACGGTCTTTTCAAGTCGTTTCCGTCTGGTTGTCTCGCGTTTGAGCGATTTGCGCAGCGATGCATTCTGAGCCAACAGCTGGGCTCTGGTGGTGGGCGCCATGGTGCTAACCCTCCGTTCGCCTAGCCGAAACTAATTCGACCACCGATCTGTGGCAAACAATGCCCAAGCATAACGCGGATGGCTGGAGCTTTGGCGACATAAGTGGCCGCCCGCCTGTAGAGATCCACGATACTTGGCCCGTAGGTAACCGTCGCCACCACGGTCAGCGCCAGCGCGATCATGACGCCAGTAACTTTGAGCCTCATGGCACCACTTCAGGACCAGCGGCAAGGTGCGCGCAGATCAATCCGCGTTCGCTCTGTCCCTCTAACGATCAGCGAATGACGAGCGGCGCGGCCACTGGCGCCCGGCCGAGTCCTCGCCGGCAGGTCCATTCGCTCGTTAGACGGCGCGGACAGGGGCCAGTGTCACGAGCGCACCTCCACCTCACGCTCCAACCGCCTCCCAAGGCGCTCCTTCACGACCTCGAGATCGTAGCGGCTCTGCAAGTTGAGCCAGAACCGCTCGGAGGTGCCCAAATACCGCGCCAGACGGAGCGCGGTATCAGCTGTGATCGACCGCTGACCATGTACGATCTCGTTAATCCGACGAGGAGGGACGCTGATATCCTTCGCCAGCTGATACTGGCTGATCCCCAACGGATTCAGAAACTCCTCGAGGAGGATCTCACCGGGATGAATGTTCGGCAGCTTCCGCGCCACTGCTGAACCTCCTAGTGGTAGTCGGTAATCTCCACATCATGCGCATCGCCCTCGCCCCAGCGAAAGCAGATGCGCCACTGATCGTTGATCCGGATCCTGTATTGACCCTCCCGGTCCCTCGAGAGCTTTTCGAGCCGATTGCCAGGCGGCACCCGAAGATCCGCCAGCGTCTCCGCCGCGTCCAGTATCAAGAGCTTGCGACGCGCGACCCGCTGGAGATCCCTCGACCAGCGCCGGGACGGCTCGCGGTTGAAGACCTTCTCGGTCTCCCGGTCCCGGAGGCTCCGGATCACCCAGCCATATTAACGCACGGCGATATTAACGTCACGCGTTAATAATGTCCCCCTCTCGGACTATGTCGAACCGACCGATCGCTGGCCCTCTTCCGATGAGCGTGAACGTGTGCCTGAGAATGTGCCCGCGAGGGGCCGAAACCCACCCCACGTCACCCCCCGCGAGCCAACCGGGGAAAGAAAAATCCGCTGGCAAGCTCGCGACTTGCCAGCGGGTTCGTTCCTGCGCGCCAGCATGTGAGGCCAGCGCTCTGTCAACTGAGCTAATTCTCCGTGGCCGTCAAGTGCGGCCACGGACGGGGCGCTCAGGGACCCGAGACCTGGATGGATCGCGCGATGGCGTTGTTCCCCTCCTG
>DATEAO010000306.1:0-6963 GCA_035288345.1 Candidatus Methylomirabilota bacterium
CGGTGGAACATTCGCGTCTTCCCGGTACAGCGCCGCCTGAGTGGGCTCGGTGCTCAGGCGGTGATCACACCCCCAGCAGCCCCACCTCCGTGACACCCACGATCGTGTGAACGAGAGCGGCTCCCGGGATGAGAAATGACAGCGCAGCCGCGTGCGTCAGGCTGGCACCAAGGCGAAATCGAAGTTGAAGCTCCGGAACGGCTTGGGCATTCCGTGCTCCTTGAGCTCCTGCGGATCCTCGTATCGCGCCAACTTCACGATGAGCCCGTCGGCGGCAGGTAAGGAAAGTGAATGCATTCCGCGCCTGGAAGAGGGTGTTTTTCGCTAACCTTGCGCCGCAAAGTTGACGTTCAGCAAAAACTCGGCAAAAAGTTGCTCAAGATCCACTGGAGCCATCCGATAACAAAGGAGTAACGACCAGTAGCCGTTGAGGTCAAACCGCGCTTGAACGGAATGGGTAACAGACACAGGCGGTTACGGTGCCTGGGGGACTCTGAGCAGATCCGTGGCTCTCGAACCCCGGCGAGGGGAGGGCGTCCGTGGAGGTTGAGCATGCTTTCTAGGATCCGGCGCAAACAGTGGGGCATCAACGTCAAGCTGATCATGCCCTTTGTGACGATCTTTGTCTTGGCCATCGCTCTGCTCGGGACCATGTTCATCCGAACCCAGAGCGCCGCCATCGCGCGGACACTCGAGAAAAAGGCAGAAATCCAAGTGCGCAACCTGGCGATCGCGTGGGCGGGCACGTTCATGATGGGCGGTTACGAGGAGCTCCAGCGGCTCCTTGAAGAGGCCAAGAAACTTGACGACGACATCGCGTACGCAATCGTCATCACCTCGGAGGGCCGCGCGGTCGCAAGCACCGACGCTGAGTTGCGAAACCAGAACCTGACGCGCAACGAGTTCGAATCGAGCGCCGTCAAGGTCAATGACTTTACCCGCCGGAACACCTCCAGGGCAGGAACTTTCGAGGTGGTGATGCCGGTCAATTACCAGGGCGTTCGCCTCGGCGCGCTCCGGATGGGCTTCACCACCGAGCACATCGAGCGGACCTTGAAGAATACGCAATATCTGGCGTTGGTCGTTGGGCTTCTCTGCCTCATCCTGGGCACTGCGTTCTACGCGTACGGGGCTCGGCGCATCGCCAAGCCTCTCAAAGAGACCGTCGTCTTTCTCGAGGAGCTGGCGCGCGGAGAAGGAGATCTGACGCGGCGGATTGAAGTCCGAACCTCCGATGAGATCGGGACCCTCGGCGAAGCATTCAACACGTTTCTCGAGAAACTCCACCAGATCATCGCCCAGACCTCCTCCGCCGCCTCACGGGTCGCATCAGCGGCTGAAGAGCTGGCGACCGGCTCACAACAGATGGCCGAAGGCGCCGAGGAGCAGACAAACAAGACCACCCAGGTCGCCTCATCGATGCAGGAAATGGCGGCCACGGTCATCGAAGTGAATCGGAACGCCGACGAGGTGACGCGGGCCGCACGAACGGCCGCTCAGGTCGCCACAAAAGGTCAGGAGATCGTTTCCGAGAACGTCACCGGTATGCGAGCGATCGCGGAGAAAGTCAACGAGTCCACCGGGCTTATCGGGAGCCTCGGCAAGCAGTCCAATCAGATCGGCGAGATCATCGAGGTCATCGATGACATCGCCGATCAGACGAACCTCCTGGCCCTCAATGCGGCCATCGAGGCCGCCCGAGCTGGAGAGCAGGGGCGCGGATTCGCGGTGGTGGCCGATGAAGTCAGAAAGCTTGCCGAACGCACCGGACGCGCGACCAAAGAGATCGAACAGATGATCAAAGCGATCCAGAACCAGACCGGCGTGGTCGTGGCCAACATGGCAGAGCGACGACAGGAAGTGGAAAGCGGCCTCAGCCTCGCGAATCGAGCCGGCGAGTCGCTCGAAGAAATCGTTCGGGAAGTCGACCGAGTACTCGGACAGGTTGAGCGGATCGCCTCAGCCACACAACAACAGTCCGCCAGCACCGAGGAGATCTCTGCGCACGTAGAAGCCGTCGCCACAATCGCCCGGCAAACTGCTGCTGGAACGAACACCACCGCCCAGGCCACCCACGAGCTGTCGCAGCTCGCCCTTGAGATGCAGCAGATGCTCGGGCGCTTCCACCTCAGAACCAGCGACGCGTGGAAGTGACAGCGGGGTCCATCTAATTCCACCGGGCATGCCCGACCGTCCCCTCGGCCGACTCTGCGGCTGAGCGAGAAGATCCTCCCTCAAGAGCTTAGCGTGGCGAAGCTCGCGCTCGAAGCCGGGGCGATTACCGGCGCGAAATGAAACCTTCGAAGGTCCAGCGCGCAACCGCGCCGTTCACCAGAAGTGCAAGGAAGAGGTTGGCGCGCCTGGAGGGAATCGAACCCCCGACCCCGAGATTAGAAGTCTCGTGCTCTATCCAACTGAGCTACAGGCGCACCTGGAGGAGCATTTCATCCTACTGAGTGGAAGGGAGTTCTGTCAACGTAAGGCGGGCCGGGGTACGTGACCCAGGACCGGCGCCTAAAACTGACCCACTGCCAGGGCCTTCGGTCTCTTGCACGACCAAAAAACTTAAGGGCCCCATTACCCCCGGGGCCCTTAAAAAGACAGCATGCTTCTTAGAACGTGATTATGGTAGGGAGAGGAACTGAGCCTCCTCGGCGAGAGCCGCAGCGGTCTTAGCCTTGCGAACCGCGTCGGCGTGATCCTTCTTTCCTTTCGCCTGTTCGTGGCTCGACTTGGCCTCAGCCAGGAGCTTCTTGGCCTCTTCGAGAAGCGCCTTGGTTTCAGGCGACTTGGCTGTCATCTCGGCCTTCTTGACCAACTCCTCGGCTTGCTTGATCTGGACCGGGCAGTTGTAAGCCATCACCGGCACCACTCCCCAAGCCACGATCAAAGCCAATGCCAACGTGAGAACGATACTCTTCTTGGCCATACGTATTCACCCCCTTTCTTCACGATATTTAACCGCTATGCCCTTCACTGAGTTCCCGGACCGAAAAGTTTTCTCATGGTCGGGGCGAGCCGATTTGAACGGCCGACCCCCTGCGCCCAAGGCAGGTGCGCTACCAGGCTGCGCTACGCCCCGCTTGATTTTGCCGCAGTATAGGCCTTACCCGTAAGCCGCGTCAACTGGCTATTGCAAAAGGCCTGCGACCCATTCTTCCAGGGATGCCCGCGTTGGTTTCGTTGCATCTGGACCCTTTTGAACAGCCTGACCTAACAGTGTATTCTTCAACGCCTCTCTCCGAGACGCCGGCGACCCAGAAAGGCGATGGGGCCGGATATACTGCGGCTCTAAGGTCGGATTGGGGAACGGAGAGGTTAAGATCGGACGAATGCGTTTCAAACGGTTGACGCGTTCGAGAAATCCTAGCGTGTCGTGTGAATTGGTGCAGCGGTCGCACGTCCGATACGCGCGCTCGAGGAATGAGAGCGCGCGATCGAACGAAAATTCAACTCGCCTCACTCCGAGGACTCGCGCCACCCGGCTCTCCCGCTCGATCAGGTAATCCCAGAATGAGTCGATGCTCGCCATGGCGGCTTTGACTTCTTGTTGGAAGGCCGTGTCGAGGTCACTCCCACTCCAATACTCCAGCCGCTTCCGGGACTCGGAGAAGGCGTCAGGGTTCGCCCATCGCATGCCACCGCCTGGGGACATAAAGTCGTCGTCCCAGGCATATTCGGGAACGAGAAAGCCGAGATGGAGATGCCACACTCCACGGGAGTTCCTCCCGGTATTTCCACCAAGGGCCATCACGGTGTTCCGGTTGACTGGGGCCCCTTCTGTCACGAAGCGCTCTTTGAGGTGGGCGTACATCGTGTAGTAGCTCGTGCCATGAGCGACCGTGATGTATTCCCCAGCGTCATCGTCCCATCCAGTGTCCCACACCCAACCAGCCGCGCATGGGACAATCTCTGTATACGGGGGCGACACATTCACCGCGAAATCGATCCCCGGAGCGGTGCGACCGATCCTATGTCTGTCGTAGTTGTAGAGCACGGCACCGCTCGCCGTGCACCGAACAAAGCTGAGGCCGATAGCGCCTCCCACGATCGAGTACAGAAACTGTCGCCGATTCATAGCCTAAAACTTCTCGTGGTGAAGACTGCGCTCTTCTTCCCCCTTCCTTTCGCTCGGATTATTGCCACTGTAGAGCAGCGAGTGATGCCTGTCAAGATTCCCCATTCGTCGGTAGCGGGTCAGTTTAGGCGCCGGTACTGGGTCAAGTTGCGAGCCAGACGAGGCCCGAGGCGAAGCAAATTGACCCAGTACTCACTGGTCCGGCTTGACAGCCGGAAGTGGCTCCGGTATAGATCACCCATGATCTGCACCGGCCTCGTGATCGTTCTTCCTTATTGCGCCGGCCCGTGGAGGCACCTGTGGAGTTGATCTGGGACGGCATCAAGCACGCGGTCTGGCTCCTCGTCAGCGGCGACCCGGAGGTCCTCCAGATCACCCTGCTCTCCTTGCAAATTTCCGGCGTTGCGACGCTCTTGAGCCTCGCGGTGGGAATTCCCCTCGGGACCCTCTTCGCGCTGGGACGCTTCCCCGGTCGGAGCGTCGTCATCAGCCTGGTGAACACCGGGATGGGGCTCCCCCCGGTCGTGGTGGGGCTCTTCGTCTCGATTCTGCTGTGGCGAGGTGGACCTTTGGGGGCCCTCGAGCTCCTCTACACGCCGGCCGCGATCGGCATTGCCCAATTCATCATCGCCGCTCCCATCGTGACCGGATTGACACTCGCCGCAGTGCAACAGATCCCTCGAGAATTCAGGCTGCAAATGCTCGGGCTCGGAGCCTCGCGCCCGCAGATGCTCTGGGTGCTCATCAAAGAGGCGCGGCTCCCGATGCTCGCCGCGCTGATGGCGGGGTTCGGTGGCGTGATCTCCGAGGTGGGGGCATCCATGATGGTCGGCGGAAACATCAAGGGCCACACGCGCGTCCTCACCACCGCGACGGTGCTCGAAACATCCAAGGGAAATTTCGACATCGCGATTGCGCTCTCTCTGATCCTTCTCGGCATCACCTTCCTCGTGAACTGGGCGCTCACCTGGATCCAGCAGCGGCGGCGGCCAAGTTGACGACAAGGACCCGGAGAATGGCCGCAATTGTCAGGGCTCTGGCCTGGCTCTTTTTTGTCCTTGTGTCCTCGACGACCCTGTCGCGAGCCGCGAATCCTCGGGAACTGACAGTGGCCGCGGCCGCTGATCTCACGTTCGCGTTCAAAGAGATCGGCCCCTTATTCGAACGCGCTCACGGCGTCAAGATGATCTTCATGTTTGGGTCCACGGGAAACGTGGCCAAGCAGATCGAGTATGGAGCGCCGGTAGATGTGTTCTTCGCGGCCGATATCGGTTTCGTCGATCTATTGAGGCAGAAGGGGGTGACGATCCCGGAGAGCCAGAGTCTCTACGCGCAGGGGCGGATCGTGCTGGCCACAGCGAAGAACACCGGACTCGCCGTCACTGAACTCAAGGATCTCCTCAGCCCTCGGGTGCGCCGTGTTGCAATCGCCAACCCCGATCACGCTCCGTATGGTAAGGCCGCCCGGGAGGCGCTTCAGACATCGGGGCTGTGGGAACGTTTGAGGCCGAAACTGGTCTATGGAGAGAACGTTCGCCAGACCCTCCAGTTCATCCAAACTGGAAACGCGGAGGCGGGGATCGTCGCACTCTCGATTGCCAACGTCCCGGAGATCAAGTCTGTTCTCATCGATTCCAGTCTGCACAAGCCGCTGAGCCAGGCAGCCGCCGTGGTCAAGCGAAGCCCCCACCCTGAGCTGGGGCTCGCGTTCATCCAGTTTGTCAACGGACGGGAGGGCCGCCCTATCATGAAAAAGTTTGGATTCGTTCTTCCAGGGGATTTTTAGGGGTACGCGCATGGATTTTTTCCCGATCGCCCTGTCGTTGCAAGTCTCGGCCTGCGCCACCGCGCTGGCGATCGCAATCGGTGTTCCGCTCGCCTGGCTTCTGGCCCGGCGGCGCTTTCCGGGACGTGACCTCCTTGAAGCGGTTGTGGTGCTTCCCTTGATCCTCCCGCCCACGGTGCTCGGCTATTACCTCCTCGTCATTCTGGGAAGCGGTGGACCGATCGGCCGACTGCTGGCCGCCCTGGGAATCGACCTGGTCTTTACCTGGAAGGGCGCGGTCATCGCGGCGTGCATCGGCGCCATTCCCCTCCTGATCAAGGCCGCGCAGGCGGGGTTCGAATCCGTGGATCAAATACTGGAACACGCGGCGCGCACGCTGGGCCGGTCGGAGTGGTCGATCTTCTGGAGTGTGACCACGCCGCTCGCGTGGCGATCACTTCTCGCGGGCGGCATTCTCACCTACTGTCGCGCCCTGGGCGATTTCGGGATTACCCTGATGGTGGCCGGAAGCATTCCCGGGAAAACCCAGACGATGCCGCTCGCGATCTACGACTACGTCCAAGCGAACCAGATCGCCGAAGCGAACTGGCTGGCCCTCATTGCAGTCGCCCTTGTGCTGGTGCTCCTGTTAGGGATCGGGAGACTCGCCCGGGTTCGGTTCTGACGTGCTTTCCCTTCAGCTCCAAAAGCGGCTCCCGGGGTTCGCGCTCGACGTCGAATGGAGCGCCGAGGACGAGGTGGTCGCGCTCTTCGGACCTTCAGGGGCCGGCAAGACGCTCACCTTGCACTGCCTCGCCGGACTGGTGACGCCGGACGCCGGACGCATCATGGTGAACGGGACGGTCTTCTTTGATCGAGAGGCCGGGATCAACCTCCCCACCCGGCATCGTCGGCTCGGGTATGTCTTTCAGGGGTACGCGCTTTTTCCCCACCTCACCGTGGAGGAGAACGTGGGGTTCGGGCTCAAGGACCGCCCGCGATCCGAGCGCCGACGTCGCACCGGGGAGACGATCGAGCGCCTGGGTCTCTCCGGCCTCGAAGGCCGCCCGCCTCGAGAGCTCTCCGGTGGGCAGCAGCAGCGCGCGGCGTTGGGTCGGGC
>DATEAO010000307.1:0-2431 GCA_035288345.1 Candidatus Methylomirabilota bacterium
CGAAGAGGGTGAGGAGCCATTCCCTGATAAACATCACCGCGAGCAGCGCGACGACGGTGACCATCTGGCGAAACGCCATCACCAGCGCCTGTGAGGAGAAACGAGCCAGACGGTTCACGTCATTCATCAGGCGCGACATCAGCTCACCCGAGTGCTGGTCCGAGAAGAACGAGAGTGACAGCTTCTGGAGGTGCGAGTAGAGATCGAAGCGGATCGTCGCGATCACCCGCTCTCCCACAGTGGCCATGAGGTACGACTGGCCATACCGGGCGGCGCCCTTGATGATGTACACCAGGAGGAGCGCCACCGGCACGAGTGTGAGCATGAGGAGGTCTCGCTTCAAGAAGATGTCGTCCATGGCCGGCTTGACCAGATACGCGATCGCCCCTTCCATACCGGAGACGACCACGGCCAGTCCCATGCCGACAAGCAGGAGAAGCCAGTACGGCTTGATGTACGGCATGAGCCGTAACAGGACCTTCATCGCTTTCTCTCACGCTCGGCGAGCAGGCGACGGTAGAGCTGCTCGGTCCGCTCGACCTTGATACGGGTGGAGAATTTCTCTTCAACCAGCTTTCGTCCTGCGCGTGCCATGGCGCGCGCATTCGTCGGGTTCTCGAGCATGGCGAGGACGGCCTCGGCGAGAGCCGAAGGGGCTCGGGCTGGCACGAGCAGTCCGGTCTCGCCGTGCCTCACGAGCTCCGGGTTCCCCTCAACATCCGTGGCGACGACCGGAGTCTCCACGGCCAGCGCCTCCCTGAGCGCCCCGGTCAGCCCGAGCCCCGCGTAGGAGGCGTCGACACAGCAGTCGCTCGCGGCGAGGATGTCCGGGACATCTTCTCGATAGGAGAAGATCGACACACGCTGATGGATTCCCCGCGCTTCCGCTTGGTCGCGAAGCTGCCTGACCCTTGCCTCATTGGCGCCCACCAGGAGCAATCGGGCGTGAGGCGCCCGTGTCGCAATTGTCACCATGGCGTCGAGCAGATCGACGTTTCCCCTCACGCTTCGGATCCCGATCTGGGTAATCAGGAAATGCTCGGGGCCAAAGCCGAGCTCTTTGCGAATCCCCGCGCCGTCCAGCCCCGGATGGAATCGGTCGGTGTCAGTCCCGGAGTAGATCACCGCGATCTTCTGTTCAGGGATGCCTTCCTCCCTGATCAAGTGTCGCTTGATAGACTCCGACACCGCCACGATGGCCGCAACGCGCCGCGTGGCGTACCCGAGTCGGTTGAAGGGGTTGAGCGGGAAGCTCACCCCGCGGTTCACGATCAGCACGGGGATCTTCACGAACAGTCCGGCGAAAAGCGCCAATGTTCTGGCTCGGCCCTTTTGGGCATGGACGATTTGAATGCGGCGCTCGCGAAGAATCCGGATCAACGTGGTCACCGATCGGAAGCTCAGCGCCGACTTCATCGGAAGCGGGTAGTAGGCGATCCCCGCATCGCGGGCCTTGTCGCTCCAGATCCGGCTTGGGTGCGTTGCGACCGCCACATCGTGACCCCGCGCTTTCAGTCCGCGCGCCAGCTCGTGAAGCTGGATAGCCGCTCCGGTAAAGTAATCTCCCTTCGGATAGAGCTGGAGGATCCGGAGCACTGCTCCGGGTTCGAATCCTTGGGGCGTGTGGGTCGAGGAACTCACGGAGCAGTCTTTCGCGTCTCTCTCTCAACGATGGAAATACGCGCGGACAGCCTCCGCCACCTCATCCATCTCGGCGTCGGTGTGGTCGGGCGAGAGAGGGAGCGTGAGGATCTCTCCAACGATCGCTTCGGTCCTGGGCAGATCAGGCGGGTTCAGCTCGATCAGGGCCGGCTGCTTGTGGCACGGGACCGGGTAGTGAATCCCTGTCTGAATGTCGCGCTCCTTCAGCCACGTCCTGAGCGCATCACGCTCTCCGGTCCTGATCACGAAGAGATGATAGACATGGGTGGCGCCTGGCGCCTCCCGGGGGAGCGTGATCGGGAGTCCCGCGAGTTGATCGCGATACCGGCGGGCCAGTGTCCGCCGCCGCTCATTCATCCGATCCAGGCGCCGGAGGAGCACGCGTCCGATCGCGGCCTGGATTTCGTTGAAGCGGAGATTGAACCCAACTTCAGCGTGCACATCTTTGTTGAGCCGTCCGTGGTCGCGAAGCCGGCGGCAATGCTGGGCGATCGACTCATCGTTGGTGACCACCATTCCGCCGTCCCCCATGACCGTGAGGTTCTTCGACGGGTAGAACGAAAACGCCGCGGCCCTCCCGAACCCTCCGACCTTGCGGCCACGAAAGGCCGCTCCATGGGCCTGGCAGCAGTCTTCGACGATCCAGAGGCCATGGCGGTCCGCCAGCTCCTGGATCGCGTCGATCTGCGCCGGGTGGCCGTAGAGATGAACGGGCACAACCCCGGTGGTCCTGGACGAGATCTTGGCCGCCGCGTCCTTCGGGTCGACT
>DATEAO010000308.1:0-15916 GCA_035288345.1 Candidatus Methylomirabilota bacterium
CAATAGCGCACGCGCCCACCAAGTTGGACCTCCCGTCGAACCGGTTCCCGGAGCGCCTGCTCACACCACTCGCGCCTGAGATACGGCCGGCGCCGCAGGACTTCTCCTCAAAGTAGCGCGTGGTCTTCATGCCCGCTTCCGCTGTTCTCTGGAATGATACCGCGCATGCGTGGCTTTCATCTCGGGAATCGTGATCCGCGGGTAGAGCCGGGTGGCTTTGACCGAGCCGTGCCCAAGGATTTCCTGGAAATGTCACAGCAGCGCATCGCTTCTCAGTAAGTGGATCGCGGCCGCACGTTCTAAGGCGCGCGGCACTTGGCGAGTGAGCGAAATTCCCGCCGGGAAGAATCTGGAATCGAGGTCAATTCCCTGAGAGCAAGCGCTCCCACAACGCCTCATTCAAAAAGACCTTCGACAAGAAGTCCTGCTCGTCTTGACCAGCAGGACGACTTTGAGGGTTCACGGGGAACGTGATCAGAAACGTGGTTCCACCTCCTGGCCGGCTTCTGACCTCAATTTTTCCCCCGTGATGGTGCACGATGAAATAACACGCCATCAGATTGATCCCGAGCTCTTTCGGATCATCGCGCCGCAGGAAAAATGGATCGAACACCGAATGCAACGCGTCCTGGGACAACCCCGGCCCATCATCCTGGATCTCCAGTTGCACCTCGGAGTCAGAGTCGCCGACCGGCGCCGATGCTCGCGCGCGCAAAGACACCCGGCTGCCCGCCGGCAGACTGCTGATTTCATCCTTCAACAGCAACTCGAAGAGCCGATGAAATTTCTTCCGGTCAACAAAGAGTGACGGCAACGTCACTGGCATCTGGTTGTCCACGACGATTCTTTTCTCGGCCAATTGCCGTTGCATCGTCCTCAACACATCGGTCACCACCTCGCCGACCTGTACGCGGTCCTGAAAAAGAAACGAGGGCTTTTCGGCGGCCTCTCCCAAGTCGCTGAGCAACTCGGTAATGCGCTTCACCTGCGCCTGAGCCACCGAGTGGAATTCCTTCCAGAAATTGGGGTTTCGCAACTGCTCCAGGTCAACCTGCTCCTCCCGCAATTTTGAAGGGGCAAGGTCGAGGAACGTCCGTATAGCGACCAGTGGGTTGCGCACATGGTGACCGAGACCGGCCGCCAGGATGCCCAGGCGCATCACGTAGTCGGTCATCATCATGTTGTGCAGCACCGACAATTTCTCCCGCAACAACTGGTCCCGTTCTTGTTGCACGATGAAAAACTCCAGCCCCCGCTTCAGGGTTGTTTCAAGCTGGGGGATGTCCCAGGGCTTCGTTACGTACTTGTAAATGGCGCCGGTGTTGACCGCGTCGATGGCCGCATCGAGGTCCGAGTACGCCGTGACCAACACCCGGACGACGCGCGGGCAGAGCTGGCGGGCTCTCTCCAGCAACTGAACACCTTTCTCTCCCGGCATGCGCTGGTCGGTGATCAGCAGCCCGATCTCGTTCTTGTGCTGCTCCAGCAGTCTGAACCCTTCTTGCGCATTCGCGGCCGTCAGCACGCGAAATTGCCCCTCGAATGCGCGGCCGAAATATTTGAGAGATTTCTCTTCATCATCCACATAGAGGATGGCGAACTTCTCGTAATCGTAATACTCTTCCATATCGCCCTCTTCAACGAATTGCCGTCGATTCAGTTGACACCCTTTCGCGGGGGAGCTTCACTGCAAATTCGCAAAACCGGCCCGGGTCGCTTCTCACAGAAATCCTCCCCCCGTGTTGCTCGATGATCCGATAGCAAATACTCAACCCCAGCCCCATCCCCTCCCCGACATCCTTCGTCGTGAAGAACGGATCGAAGACCTTGCCCAGGTGCTCCGGAGCGATGCCCTCGCCATTGTCCCGAATCGTCAGGGTGTAGTTCACGTCCTCCTGGCTGCCTTCAATCCAGATCGCTGGTTCCTCATTGACGAACGTTTTCCCTTTCAGAGCGTCCAGAGCGTTGTACAGCAGATTGAGCATGACGTGAAGCAATGCGTTCTGATTTGCCCACACGGTGTCGTCCTCAGCAACGCGCGTTTCAATCCGCACCTTGTCTTTCCACTCCAGGCTCAGGAATTTCAACGCCAACGAGACGATTCTTCCCACGCTCACCTGGTCGAACAGCTCGGTATTCGGCTGAGCGAAGGCCCGGAGATCCAAGACAATGTTCTTCACCCGCTTGATCCCTTCTTCTACATCGTCCAACACTTCTTCGTAATTGGCTTGCCGATCTCCGGATACCCCATCCCCTTTGCTCCTGAGCGTATAGAGCGCCGTTTCGACATAGTTGATCGGGTTGATGATTCCATGAACGATTCCGGCGCTCAGGCGGCCCAACGACGCCAACTTCTCAGACTGAACCAGTTGGGCCTCGGTGGCTTTCAACTGATCGAGCGTCGTTTCGAGGAGCTGGCTGTGCGCAGCCAGGGCCTTCTGCAGTTGATACGCGTCAACCAGGTTCTTGAGGCGCAGGTGCAGTTCCGTGATCGAAAACGGCTTGGTCAGGAAATCGCTGGCCCCAGCGGAGAGCGCCGCCAGCTTGGTCGCCTCGTCGGCCCGGGCAGTCAGCAACACGATGGGAATGTTCCGTGTGGAGGTTCCTTCGCGCAATTCACGGCAGACTTCTAACCCATCCTTCTCCGGCATCATCATGTCGAGCAGAATGATATCCGGCAGGAGCTGACTGGCCGCCTCGATCGCCCGCTGTCCATCCATCGCCTCGATCACCTCAAAATGGGCGCTCAACTGCGAGCGGAGGAACCGCACCATGTCCGGCTCATCCTCGGCAATCAGCAGTCGCGGCCGGCTTCCGTCCGCAGGGCTCTCTACCTGGCGTAGATGCTCGTGCTGCGGCGCCATCGCCGGAAACAGCTCCGCCCTTCGATACAGGCTCGTCAGCCACTCCCCCGTTTTTTCGCCATTTGAACCCGGGGTCACCCCCTGAGGTCGCCGTTCTTCTCCAGGCGGCACGGCTGCATCCGCTCGCAGATACGGAAGCCGCACTGTTATCGCGGTTCCCTTGAACATCTGACTAGTAATCGAAACCGTGCCTCCGTGCGCTTCCGCCAGCTCTTTCACCAGCGCCAGCCCGATTCCAGTCCCCTGGTATTTCCGTCTCGAGGAAGCGTCCGCCTGCCAGAAGCGATCGAACACGAAAGGAAGATCCGGCTCCGATATCCCCACCCCAGTGTCCTCGACCTGCAAGACCAATTCTTCGCCGTGTTTCTTGACTGAGAGCTTCACCAGGCCGCCCGCTGGGGTGAACTTGATCGCGTTGAACAAGAGGTTCAACACGACTTTTTCCAGCTTGTCCCGATCGGCCAGCACGCTTCCGAGCCCTTCCTCTACCGATGTTTCCAGCTTCAGCCCCTTGGCCTCGGCCACTCTCAACACCGAGTTGCCAAGCCCTTTGGCAAACCCCGCGATCTCCAACGGCTCGCGCTTGACCTCGATCCTCCCCGACTCCAGGCGCACCAGATCCAGGAGATCGTTGATAAGCTTGAGAAGCCTCATGCCGCTGGCGTGCACCGTATCCAGCAGCCCTCGCGCTCCAGCGGTCAACTCGTGGCCCGACCGATGCAACAGGGTCTCCAACGGAGCAAGCAGCAGCGTCAACGGTGTGCGCAGCTCGTGGCTGATGTTGGCAAAAAACCGGCTCTTCACCTGGTCAAGCTCGACAAGCTTCTTGTTGCTCTCCTCCAGCAGTTGTCGGTTGCGGTCAAGCTCAAAGCGGAGCGTGAACTCACGAAAGCGTACGCGGTTAAAGAAATAATTCCCCGTAACAACGATGACTCCTGTCAGCACCAGAAAATAAAGATTATTGAAGAAGATACCTGAGTCGAAGCGCGATCCGTTTAAAACGCATGCGCCCAGATACATCAGGATGATCGCGCTCGCCGACAGTATCGATTCCACAGAAGTCCAATGCACGATCGAGCTGGCCGCAAGGACAATCAAGTTTAGTCCCGCGTAATAGGGGGACGCACTCCCTTCGGTGGAATAGATCATCCATGCGATGAAGAAAGCTGGCAGAAGAGCGATTGGAAGTCCGAGCGCTCTGTAGTGGCTCTGCCCAAAAGAGGTCCGGTGGAGCAGCCATATAATTCCTACCAAAAAAGAACAGACGATCCGCAACTTCAAAAAGTCATTCACTTTTTCCGGATAGACGAAGTAGTCCAGGATGCCGCCGAAAGGCATGAGACTGACGACAAGAGCACAACCAATCTGATGGGTTCTGACTCGAACGGACCGTTCGTTGTCCAGAAATCTCTTCCGAAATTCGGAGTTATTGAGACTCGTTCCTCTACTCCACATAGGGTTTCCTCACTTCGATAAACACGTTCACGCCCGTCAATTCCGACGTCATGCAAAAGCTGCCCGGTGGCGCTACGTCAGGACATAGAGCCTCCAGTTGTGCCTTATCACGCTGGATGAGATGCCACTCGAGCAGAAAGTCCATCCCGTAGCGGCATGGATTTGAAGAAGCAACATTGGTCGTGACCAGGAGGCCGCCCGGCAACAACATATCATAGAAGATGTTCATGAGCCTCTTGCAAATCCTGTCAGATAAATAATCAAAAAGCCCAGCACAGTAAATGAAATCGTACGCTGGCCCCTCGTTGAACCTCGCGGCCTCCTTGAGAATCTGATGCACCGATTTTTTTACTGTGTGAATGCGGGTATCTCTTCCATGGCCTATCCTTATATCTTCTAAGCGCTGCGCGGTATACCGCAGGGTCTCTTCATTAAAGTCGACCAACGTCAAGTCGGTTGCCTCGCACAGGTCGCTTTGCATCAGGAAGTTCTGCACCTCGACAGCCGGCCCGCATCCGAGGTTGTATATCCTGGCTATGCGACCCTCCCTGGCGACGCGCTTGGTCTCATTACTCAGTTGTCGTGTCAAATATGCGATGCGATTACGGTGCGCAACTGCTGGTGCGCGATTCAAAAACAACAGGTTGACAACCTTGGCATATATCGAATTCCCCTCGAGCGGATCCCGCACGATCATATTCACCATTTCATAATCTCCCGCATACCCGAGCGGTTTCTGAAATACACGGTAGACGAAAGGCGAACATAGCACCAAAGGGTGAATCTGTCGTTTGATAAACGTTCTATAAACGCCTTGCGATTCTGTTGGAACGCCGCTGGCAACTCCCTCAAAGCGCTCAAACAGAGAATCGACATTCACACTAATTGGATGCCCCAACTCTTCTATTGCCTCCCGCTCAGTATGGGAACGATCGTTGGTAGCCACCGATTGAATCCCTAATTCTACTTGTTCCAGCCAGCGTCGCAAGCCTGCGAAGAGAATCTGCATATCCGACACGACCACTTTAAAGTCGGGGAGGATCGTATAGATCTTCCCCCATTCTTTTGTGAAGTCAGCAAACTGCGAGCAAAGGGTTTCTCTGAGGTTCGAAGTGGAGAAAAGGTCCACATCAAGCCATGACTCGTCCAACGTGGCTTCGCAGACCAGCATGATCCCGGTGTTTACTAAACCGCTGACGACCGCGCGACCCGAATAGACCAGACGGTCGTTCATGAAGATCTTGAAATCGATCAGCACCTCCGACAACTGCACGATGCTGTAGGGGTTATAGGCCTCGAAGACCACCAAATGACGGGTCAGCCTTAGGAGAGTACCTCGGACGGTATCTCCTTGGCTATTGCGACAGACGATAAAAGTGTCCTTCTCGCCGGAACTATTAAGCGCCATTGCTTATTCCATAGCCTGCATCATTCATGAATGCGACCGTAGCCTGTTGGAAGCCCCCTCACCCTTCCCTCTCCCCTTGACAAGCTTGTCAAGGGCGAGGGTTTTCACGGGGTCCGATCTCCCTCCCCAGGGAGAGGGAAACACCGACGAACCCCTCTCCACCCGACCGGGGGAGAGGGGAAGGGCGAGGGAGTCAAGATGGGTTGGGAGCCTTCGTCGGAAGCTCCACCGTAAACTCGCAACACCTCCCTGGTTCGCTTCTCACGGAGATTCTCCCCCCGTGTTGCTCGATGATCTGATGGCAAATACTCAACCCCAGCCCCATCCCTTCTCCAACACCCTTCGTCGTGAAGAAGGGATCGAAGACCTTGCTGAGATGCTCTGATCCTATGCCTTCACCATTGTCCCGAATGGTCAGGACGTGTGTGTTGTCTTTCACGCGTCCTTCAATCCAGATGGTGGGCTGCTCATTGACGAACGTTTTTCTCCTCAGGGCGTCCAGAGCGTTTTGCAGCAGATTGATCAGCACCTGGATAAGTTTGCTTTGATTTCCCCACACCGTCTGAGTGTTGGCAATCTCAGCTTCAATCCGCACCTTGTCTTTCCACTGGTACCTCAGGCATCTCAGGGCCGAGGAAACGATCGCGTGTACTTCCACGATGTCACATCGTTCAGTGTTGGGATGAGTGACTGTTCGTAAATCCAAAACAATATTCTTCACTCGATTAATTCCATCTTCAATATCCCGAAGGATCTCTTCGGAGTCAGTCTTTTGTTCTTCAGAAAACGATCCGACTTTGCGCTTCAAAGCATAAAGCGCGGTGTTCGCATAGCTCAGCGGATTGTTGATCTCATGGATAATCCCCGCGCTCAGGCGGCCCAGAGAAGCCATGAGCTGGGTTTCGGTGCCTTTCAACTGCTCGATCGTCCCTTCCAGAAGCTGGTTCTGCCATGCCAGCTTCCTCTGCAATCGACAAGACTCAACCTGGTTCTTCAAGCGCAAATATACTTCCGTGGTTGAAAACGGCTTGGTCAAGAAGTCGCTGGCTCCGGCCGAGAGCGCCGCCAGCTTGGTCGCCTCATCTGCCCGGGCCGTCAGCAACACGATCGGAATGCTCCGTGTGGAGGCCCCTCCGCGCAATTCACGGCAGACCTCCAACCCGTCTTTCTCCGGCATCATCATGTCGAGCAGAATGACGTCCGGCAGGCTCTGACTCGCCATATCAATTGCTTGCTGCCCGCTCACGGCTTCCAGCACCTGGAAATGGGCGCTCAATTGTGAGCGTAAGAAATGCAGCATGTCCGGCTCGTCCTCGGCTATCAGCACGCGCGGGCGGCTTCCGTTCGCCGGCCTCTCCACCGAGCTTACAGGCTCCCGCAGCGGCGCTATCGTCGGATACAGTTCTGCCCTGCGAGACAAGTTCGCCAGCCACTCCTCTGTTTTCTCGCTGTCTGGATCTGAAGCCGCCAAACTGGCAGCCTCCACTCGCGCGTATGGCAGCCGCACCGTGATCGTGGTCCCCCCATCCACCTGGCTGGTCACAGAGACCGTTCCCCCTTGGGCTTCCACCAGTTCTTTGACCAGCGCCAGCCCAATCCCTGCCCCCTGATGCTTGCGCCGTGACGAGGCGTCCGCCTGCCAGAAGCGATCGAACACATAGGGCAGATCCGTCTCCGCTATCCCCACCCCGGTGTCTGCAACCTGCAAGACCAGCTCCTCCGCGTCTCTTTTGACCGAGAAGTTCACCAGACCACCCGCCGGCGTGAACTTGATCGCGTTGAACAGCAAGTTCAACACGATCTTCTCCAGCTTGTCGTGATCAGCCAGAATACTTCCGAGCCGGTCCTCAACCAACGTCTCCAGCTTCAGCCCCTTGGCCTCGGCCACTCTCAACACCGAGTTACTCAACCCCCTGGCGAACTCCGCAATCGCTACCGGTTCGCGCCTGACCTCCATCCTCCCCAGCTCCAGGCGCACCAGATCCAGAAGATCATTGATGAGCTTGAGGAGCCGCATGCCGTTGGCGTGCATGGTGCCCAGCAGCCCTCGTGTTCCAGCGGTCAACTCGTGGCCCCACCGGTGCAACAGTGTCTCCAACGGAGCAAGCAGCAGCGTCAGGGGCGTCCGCAGCTCGTGGCTGATGTTGGCGAAGAACCGGCTCTTCACCTGGTCAAGCTCGACCAGCCTCTTGTTGCTCTCCTCGAGCTTCCGGTTACTCTCCTCGAGCTTCTCATTGCTCTCCTCCAGCAATTGCCGGTTGCGGTCGAGCTCAAACCTGAGGGCAAACTCGTTAAAGCGCAGGCGATTGAAGAAATGGTTCCCTGTCACAACAATGATCCCTGTCAGCACGAGAAAATACAGATTATTGAAGAAGACGCCTGAATCGAAGCGCGATCCGTTTAAAACACAGGCACTCAGATACATCAGGATGATCGCAACCGCCCAGAGTATCGATTCCCAGACGGTCCAATGAATGATCACACTGACCGCAAGAAGAACCAAGTTCAGGCCGGCGTAGTAGGGAGACCCAGCTCCTTCTGTGGCATAAATCATCCAAGCGATGAAGCAAGCAGGCAGCAGGAACATGACGATGCTCAGCCATTTGACGCTCTTTTTACCGACCTCGGTGTAGAGTGACCCACAAATCACGGCGGCCATCGCCGCACACAACAACCGGGCCTTGAAGAACAGCCACAACTGTCCGGGGTACACAAAATAGTCGAGGAAGGTTCCCGCAGGCATGAGCGTCACAACCAGCAAGCACCCAACTTTCGTATTGGTAACCCGTACCTGCTCTTCGTACGTGTAAAACGCGCGTAAGAGGTCCGCGCCGTGGGAGGGATGAATCTTGAACATCTCTGTACCTCACTTCAAGGCAGGACGTTGACGCCTACATCTGGACCTTTTGAACAGCCTGCCCTGCAGGGCGTGTTTCAACACCCTGCCAGCCTGGCTTGTTCGCCCAACCCCTGCACGTTTCTGTCAGACTCTGTTTTCGACATCCACTCGCGCCGTGGCGAGAAGCGAGCCAATTCGGGATCCGGGGCCAGGGGCCTGGGGCTTGTTCGATCAGCCGTTGCGGACCCCTGACCCCTAGCCCCTGTCCCCAGAACACTGAACGAAGGGATGCGACGCATATCGCCACGGCGCTAGTATATCTCGCAGCGTCTTGCTACGAAATGGCCGTTGGTTCCCACTGCATCGCGCTGAGCCGATAGAGCGCGTCAACGAGCCGTTGGGCTTCACGGGTCCTCGCGCCTCGGCGAAGCTCAGACAGCACGACCGCTGAGTGGCGGACGACAAAAGTTCTTCGCACGGCGGCCAAGGCCTCCTCGTAGAGCCCCCGCTCCCAGTGGCCAGTATATACATTCGTGTCGAGGACGGCCCAGGGCATGTTAAGGAACTTTCAGACTCCCCGGCTTGAGGGTTCGGCGACTATTCTTTATGAACTGCCAGAACTTCTCCATCTCGGCGATCCGCTCTACGGACACGCGCACGGCCTCAGCGTCGGTTGCAACCCCCAGCACCCTTTTCGCTCGATGGAGCGCAGATTCGTTGATGAAGAAGGACTTCCTTCTCAGAATTGCTTTCTTAGCCATGCCAACCTCCAACGGGCAGAGTTCTTCGAAGGTGCGCACATCTTAGACGGTAATAGGCATCAAGTCACAGCGACGAGCTGAAAGTGGTTCACCAGTGGTCTCAGGGTCTGGACCTTCCTATCGTGTACGCGAAAGTCTCGTAGATGGCGATCATGTCGTAGAGGTCCCATAGAATTTTGGGGAGGATTCGACGCCATGCAGACCGAGCAAGTCAACGCAAGACTGCTTCACACTCCCCGCAGAATTTCACCGCTGCCGGGTTCTCGCCTGGCACCGGGGGCATTTCATGCGGGGCTCTCCGACTTGGGCAGTGTGAAAGTGAAGGTAGAGCCCTTGCCTGGAGCGCTGGAGACCGTGATCTGCCCGCCGTGCAGCTCGACGAGCAAGCGGGTGATCACCAGCCCCAGCCCCGTGCCGCGCGCCGACTGGGGCGAGCGATCGTGCGCCCTGAAGAATTTGGTGAAGAGCTTCGCCTGCTCTTCGGGCGAGAGGCCAACGCCGGAGTCGCTGACGTCCACGCGCACGACTCCATCGTCCTGCCTGGCTGTTACGGTGATGCTGCCCTCAACCGGCGTGTACTTGTGAGCGTTGGAGATGAGGTTCGTGAGGATCTGCGTGACACGGTCCGCGTCGCCCCACACAGCCGGCAGCGCATCGCCAAGCTCGAGCCTGAGCCGCTGCTGCTTGGCTTCGATCAGCGGGCGCAGCGAGCCGGCGACCTCGCGGATCAGACTGGCAAGGTCCAGGCTCGTCCGGTGGAGCTCGATCTTTCCCGCCTCGATGCGCGCGAGGTCGAGGAGGTCGTTGATCAGTCCCAGTAACCGGTCCGCGTTCTTCCTGACAATGGTCAGGCTCCCGCGCTGCTCTTCGGCGATCTGCTTGTCCTCGATCAGCAGCTCGGCGTACCCCTGGATCGACGTGAGCGGGGTCCGCAGCTCGTGCGAGACCATCGAGACGAACTCGGTCTTCAAGCGGTTCGCCTCCTGAATGGCGCGGTTCTGCTGCTCGAGCTCGTAGTTTTTCCGGCGAAGCTCTTCGTCCAGGAGCCTCAGCTCGTGCGCCCGTTCCAGCGAGTCGGCCATCTGGTCGAAGGCGCTAGCGAGCTGGCTCAGCTCCCCTTGCCCACGGGGAAGCCCGGTGCGCGCGTGGAGCTCCCCGGCCGCGAGCCGCTTCGTCGCGCCGACCAGGGCCTGGACCTGGCGCACGATGAACAGGTTTCCACCCACCCAAGCCGCGCCGAGCGCAAGGCCGGCGACGAGCCCGAGCGCCACAAGGTTGCGGGCGAGGATCTGGTTGGCGCCGGCAAAGGCGACAGCCGTCGGGATGCCCACGCTCACGTGCGCGCCGGCGCTTTGGGGAGCGCCGCCGAACGGCGCGAACGAAAAGAGGCGCGGGATGCCGTCCGCGCCCGGAGCCTCGGTCGTGCCGCTCCCTTGTTGAGCGGCGATGGCCTTCAACACAAGCGACTCCGGCAGGAGCTTGCCGACCCATTTCGCCTGGTCCGGGTAGCGCGACAGGATCGTGCCGTGACGGTCGATCGCGGTAAGCACCGACCCTGGCGGCAGCCCCGCTTGGCTGGCCAGCTCGTTGAGCCAGGCCAGATCGAGCGCGGCGAACACCACAGCGCGGACACGGCCCGCGTCGTCGAGGACAGGATATCCGAAGTTGATCGTGGCCTTGCCGGTGATGCGGCCAATCTGATACTCGCCGATCGCGAAGTCGCGCGTGCGCGCGGCCCGCTCGAACCAGGCGCGATCGGCAACGTTGACGGGCCGGGTCATGGGCAGGGCGCTGCAGAAGACGTTGCCACCCGCGTCAATGACCCCCAGGTTGGCGTACGACGAATGCTGCGTGAGCAGATCGGCGAAGAGCGCGTTGCAGGCGGCGCGGTTGCGATCGCGCACCGCGCCGAGTCGCGCCAGGGTCACGAGGAGCTGGCGCGCGTCCTCGATCAGCCGCTCGTGGTCCGCGGACACGATGCGGGACAGCCTGAGCGCGTGCTCCTGCACGTGCTGCTTTCTGAGCTGGCGCTCTTCCAGGTTCGTGTAGAGCGTGAGCCCCAGGGCCGGAATCACGGCGAGAAGGACGAGCAGCAAGAGTCGGACCCGCAGGCTTGAGAAAAACAACCGCGCCATGGTTCACGTGCCCTCTGTGCCGGCGCGGGTCCGCATCAGCCACGCGTACACGCGCGAGCGGATGTGCGTCGGCTTGAATGGCTTGGTCACGTAATCGGTCACGCCGGCCGCAAATCCCGCCGCGGTGTCCTCTGCCTCCGCCTGAGCGGTTAGAAGCACCACGGGCACATCGCGGAGGCGGGGGTCTGACTCGGCGCGCAGAGCGCGGCACACCTCCAGCCCGGTGCGCCCGGGCATATTCCAGTCCAGCAGAAGAAGGTCAGGCCGCTCGGCCCGGGCGATCCTCAATGCTGCGTCGCCGTCGCTCGCAGACAAGAGGCGGAAGCCCTCCGGCCGCAGCGTCATGGTCAACAGACCAAGGATGTCCGGGTCATCGTCAACGAGCAAGATGGTCATTGTCGTCCGCGCGGCTTCAACGCCGCCGGCAACGGCGGCCTCGGGTTGCCTCGTCGCGCGTGGCGCGACGGCCTCCCGCTCCGCCAGCTCGATCATCTGCCCCTCGGCCGCGGCGAAGACGTCGAGCCCGCCGGCAGCGGCGCGCCGGCGACAGGTCTCCACCAGTCGGTCCAGCGCATCGTCATTGCGGAAGGGATCATGGTGAAAGAGCGCCAGCCGCTTCACGCCCGCGGCGAGGGCAAAGTCCACGGCCAGCTCAGCCGGAGTGTGGCCCCACATCAGCTTGCTCGGATACTCTTCCAGCGTGTACTGCGCGTCGTGGATCACGAGGTCAACGCCGACAAGGAACTCGACGTGCCGTTGGTCCTCACGGTGGACCGGGACAGCCTGAGCTGGGTCAGCGACCTCAGGCTGATGGCGCGAGTGAGGCTCGTGATCGGTGGCGTAGACCACAGCCACTCCTCCGGCTTCCAAGCGATACCCCAGGGCGAGCCCCGGGTGGTTCAGGTAACGGGCGGTGACCCGAACGGTCCCGAGGTCGAAGCTCCCCTCCACAAGCTCGTGGTAGCGGATTGTTGCGCCGAGCTGGCCAAGCGTCACCGGGAAATACGTGTACTCCATCTGCCCCGCGAGGGTATCCTCAAGGCGCCGCCCCAGGCCCTGCGGCGCGTAGACGTCCCATTCGTTCCCAGGGACGAAGAGCGGCGCGAAGAATGGAAAGCCCTGGATATGGTCCCAGTGAGTGTGAGTCATCAGGAGATGCCCTCGGATCGGGCGCTCGCCCGACGTCACCAGACTCTGGCCCAGCTCATGCGCGCCGGTGCCGCAGTCCAGGACAATCAGCGTCCCGTCTGCCGCGCGCGCCTCCACGCACGAGGTGTTCCCCCCGTAGCGAATCGTGCTGGGCCCCGGCTTTGCCAGCGAGCCGCGCGTCCCCCAGAACCGAATGCGCATCCTGAGGCCTCCTCACTTACGTCCGTGTCGGGAGTATAATTCGTTTCAAGAGCGAAGCACATGGGCAGCTTCACGGTCAAAGCGACTCTGAGCCACCCTGAACGTCGGAGCAGCCAGCCCACACTGGATCTGCTGGTGGACACCGGAGCCACCTGGAGTCTCATCCCTCCCGACGCCGCTCGCTCCTTGGGTGTGGAACCTTCAGAAACCCGACCCGTGAGGACTGCGGATGGTCGCCGGTTCGATCTTCCCCTCACGGAGGTTCGCTTCACCATCAATGGCCGAAGCCTGACCACCCCCTGCCTGATCGGCGCCTCCGACGCTCCCGCGCTGCTCGGGGCGGTCACGCTGGAAGCCTTCGGCCTCGCCGCCGATCCCGTGCAGAAAATTCTCGTCCCTGTTACGGGACTCCTCCTCTAGCCACGATCGCGCTCCCCGTCACTTTCTCCCGAATCTTCCGAGCGTCGTCGCGCGCCTCGATCTGAAAGTAGGCCCGGAGAAGTTCGACGACGGGAAGATACGCGGTGGCCTTGCCGTAGGACACTGAGCCGCTCTCGAGGATGACCCAGCCTTGGGTCCGGTGCGAGTGCGTGAACTCCCAATAGAGCCGGGACTTGCCGACGCCGGGCTCGCCGACCACGGCCACGACTTGGCCGTGTCCTGGCCTGGTGCGCTCAAGAGCCTGTCGCAGCTGCTCCAGTTCCGCGTCACGCCCGACGCTCCCTATGGAGTGTCTATTCCAGATCGCGCTCTAAACGCGACTCGCGCAGGAGATCAAGGAACTTCTCGCGCACCGCCGGAGCGATGCGTTCCGCGAACGCCTCTGTGAGGCCGTTGATGCGGATAAGCCGCTGCACGTCGGCGAGGTCCTGCGCGCGGTGACCCCAGACGCCGCTGGCGATTTTGAACTCGACGAGCGCCTCGAGGGTCGGCAATCGAAGCCCGGCAACATCGACGAAGGCTGAGGAATCCGGCGGAGGGTACGCCACGGGGCTTTCCGATGACCCGGCATGCTCGCCAGACGTCACGACGTCGATATCCACCTGGTGCGTCGTTTCGCGCAGGCTCTTGCGCAGCCCCGGCCCTCGGGGTGCCAGGCCCTGTCCGACGAGCGTGGCATGCATCCTGTCGAGCCCTTCGTGCGTTGTGAGAATATCGATGTCCTCAGTGTGACGGACATAGCCATAGTACCGGAGCGCCAGCGCTCCGATTACCGCGAACGGGATGCCTTCCTGCGCCATCCGGCGCCGTAGGGATTCGAGAACTGTGGCGATGTCACGGGAGTGCACGTGATCTCTCTGGAGCTGTTCGATGAGCGTACCGTGAATTGGTCGAGCCACACCAGCATTATAGACCAGGGCGGCTCGGATCGGGCGGAAGGCGAGGCCGGCTCGGGATAAACTTTTATGAACCTTCCTTGACCTCGATGATCTCGTCCGCGACGAGACCGTGGGCCTCCCGGTGCACCGCCGCGGCCGCCTCTTTGCTTGGGGCCTCAACCAGACAAAACACTTTCCCGGTGCCCTCGTCGTACCAATACCTCAGATAGCTGACCCCGTACTTGTGCTGGACTTGGAGGTCTTTCTGGTGGGCTTCTCCAACGGCTTCACCGGTCAATCCCTCGATCTTGTGATGAATATCGAGATAGCGTGGCATACCTGTCGCCTCCTTTCTGATGTCAAGCACGGATGGTTGATGGTTCTCGAGCAAGCGAAACGATCACTGCCACTGCCTCGGCCTCAATATATGGCATTGCCTCTCATGGGGCAACTCTGTGACGAACCGTCTTTCGCCACGCTTAACCCTCGCTGCTGGCCTGCACCCGCTCCATCCAACATTGCATGTCCATTTCGCGCAGCAGGAGAGTCGCCGTGGTCAGGTACTCGTCGGCCTTTTGCCCGCTCCCTGCTCGGCGATACAGTTGGCCGAGGCTCCAGCGGCATAGGGACACGAGCGGGCGCATGTCGAGGTCCTCTGCGAGAGCCAAGGCTGCCCGGTAGGAGGCTTCGGCCTTCTCGGACTGCGGCGCGTCGCCGAGCGATTCGATGTCTCCGAGGAGCAGGAGCGCATAGGCTCGGTGTCCGTGCTCCTTGTGCTCACGGGAGAGATTCAGAGCCTGCCCCGCGAACTGGATCGCGCGATCTACCTGGCCGGCCAGCAGATTCGCTTCGCTAAGCCGTGCGAACCTGAGTGAGTGATGGGCCATCAATTTCATGGAGACAGCCTGCTCAACGCTCCGCTCCAGAAGCGATAAGGCTTCGGCGACTCGCCCGCAACGGGCGTATGCGGAGCCCAGTGGCGAGGCGATAAAGGGGAACAGGACAGGGATGTTTGCAACCTGGTCGAGGACCAGGCCACGTTCCAGCGCAGAGATCGCCTTAACGAGATCCCCTTTTAGCAGATACAGATTGCCCATTCCAACACACGCAACGATCAGGCTGTACGTGTCATCCACTTCCTCGGCAATCCGAACTCCCTCCTCTCCGCACGCGATTCCCTCCGCGAACTCTCCACATTCAGCAAGGCACGAGGCCAACCAAGCACGAGAGAGCACGGAAGGGAGACCGGCCATGTCGAAGCGTTCATGGACCAGCTCACCGTCAAGGGCCTTCATATTTCGCTTGAAAAAGTCTATCGCCCGAGGATAATCGCCCAGGGCGTGGTAGACCTGGCCCAGGCGGAAGTTTGTCACCACCTTGAGAGCGAAATGCCCGAAGTCGGTGGCGACGATGAGGTCGCGCTGGCCCACCGTGACCGCTCGGTCATAGTCGCCCGTCCACCAGAGGTGACCTAAACTTTCAGGGCCTCCTCCCGGATCGGTGTCCATTCCTGGCGGAAAGGTGCGCTCGGTGTGACGGAGGTAAGTAAGCGCCTTATCCCAGACCTCGCCTCGGAAGGCATGATGGGCAAGCCAGTTCACCCGTTCGGTCACCCGATCGGGATACAGAGTTTCGAAGACCTCGACGATCCGAGCGTGAAGGGCACGCCGGCGCTCCTGAAGGAGACTCTGGGAGGCCACTTCGTGGGTCAGGGCGTGCTTGAAGGTGTACTCGAGGTCGGGGAACAGGCGTGCTTCGTACAGGAACTCGGCGGCCTGCAGCCGC
>DATEAO010000309.1:0-2551 GCA_035288345.1 Candidatus Methylomirabilota bacterium
CTCCTCGACACGGCGCTCGGCGCCACGAGCCGCTCAGACGGCGTCTCCCTGATCCACGGCACACTCGGGGTGGGGCAGTTCCGGCCCGGCCCGATCGAGATCCACGAGACCGAGTTCCCCCTGCGCGTCACGCGGTTCGACGTGACGCCCGATTCGGGCGGACCGGGGAAGTTTCGCGGCGGCCTCGGCTGCACCCGGGAATACCAGATTCTGGAAGAGGCGATGATGCCGGTCCGCGGCGCCAAGGGGGGGCTCAGGAGCCGGGTCCCGCCGTGGGGCGTGTTCGGCGGGCGACCGGCGCGCAGCGGCAACCTCTGGGTCAACGGCGTCGAGATCTCCGATCGGGCCCGCGAGGTTGCGCTCAAACCCGGGGATCTGGTGCGCGTCGACATGAACGCCGGGGGCGGCTACGGCAATCCCCTCGACCGCGACCCGGAACTGGTGCTCGGCGACGTCCTGGATGGCTACGTGACTTTGGAGGGCGCGAGAGAAGACTACGGCGTCGTCATCGACCCCAGGACGCTGACCATCGACCCGGCCGCCACCCGCGCCCTCCGCGACGAGCGACGGGGCCGATGAGGAAGTTGCTCTCAGAAAATGGGCAAAGAGGCAGGCCGCGCCTTCAAGACATCGTGGAGCGACCGGTCTCGATCTCCTCCGTGAACAGGCCGACGTGGAGTGGACAGGGCGGCTTGTTCTCGTCGACATACTGACAGTCCGCCTGGTCGCACTGAACGAAATTCCCACGGGGTCGTCCGAAGCCGGTCGGCCGGCGGAGCCGGATCAGGACCGTTTCGGATACCACCTCGCACCGGAACGCCCGCTCACGACCCCGGCTCATCTGATCGCCTGTATGGGACGAGGATGGATCATCGCGTGAATATCGGATCTCTGGTCTGCTCCAGCGCGTGCCACTTGCGCGAATTGAAGTCGTACTCCCAGACCCGTCCGGATTCGTCGAGCGCATACACGCGGCCGAAATTCTCCGCCGCCTCGACCGCCGTGATCTGCACGAACTTCGACTCAACCATGTGTCACCCCTCGCCTCCCTCCTCCTTGCACGGATCACCGTCGATATCGAGGAATACGATGGCTTGATGTCGCGGGGGGCGATTCACCCAGGTCGCCGATGCCACAGATCCTGTGCCTCCCGGGGCCCTATGGGCCCCCGATCACCACGCCGAAGTTATAACCTGACTTAGTTCAGATGACCTGAAGAGCTGAGCGGAACTGCTCAAGTCCCTTAACCATACTAAGTTGATTCACTTTACTTGTCAAGTATGATCTGCTATGGTGTGGTTGAGCACGCAAATACTTTACCAGATGTGTTAATCAGGGAGGAAGGCCGTTGGACGTTGCGTTCGTGATCAGGCAGCGGCTGGAAGAATTGGGGGTGGAGCAGAGAGAGCTCGCAGCCGCCGCCCAGGTGACGGAGTCCTACATTTCCCAGTTGCTGACTCGCAAGAAAGTCCCTCCCGCGCCGAACCGGACAGATATTTACGCCAAGATGGAAAGATTCTTGAAGCTCCCGAGCGGGGAGCTTTCGAAGCTGGCCGACCTCCAGCGCAAGGAGGAATTGAAGAGACGATTGGGGGACCCCCCCACACCTCTGTTCGAGGAAGTTCGGGAATTGATTCTCGGGAAGTGCAACCCCGGCAAGGAAAAACACATGCGCGCGATCTTTGAGAAGCAGCCCTTCGGCGAACTCGAACGCCTCGTCACGCAGAAGCTCCTGGACGTGGTCAAGGGAGTCGCCAGAGAAGAATTGGACAGTGAGCAGTGGCTCCGCCTGGTGGCTCAACGCAGCAGCCGAAGCTATGAGCAGGTGCGGGTCATGGTGCTCGAGTTCCTGGATACGGATATCTTCAACCTGTCGGTCGAACACTGCGTCTCTTTCCTGGATCCGCTGATTGAATCCTGGGACATTAACCTCGCAACGTTCGACATCGAAATCGTCTTGAACCACAGACTGGCCACGGCGCCGCTGAAGAAGTTCGAGTTTGTGGAAAAGAAACCCGAGCCGCCGGTCGACGAAGAGCCGGGGTTCAAAGAATTTCGTCAGGATGCTTCTCTCAGCGGCGATGCGACCGAGGAGGAGATCGAGTTTCTCGGGAAACTCCGATTCAAGCGAAAACGGCCCACTCCCCTCTATTACTACCGGGCATTGCAGACCCTGAGAGATCCTCTCCATTTCCGGGCGCCGCGGACGTCATCGAAGACCCGGACTCGGTGAGGTCAGAGGGAAAATCTCAGAAGCGTGATCATTCGAGCATGAATCCATGACTTTTCACGCCGGATTTAGGTTTAAACCACATGACTGTCTCCGAGGTTATAGCCCGAGCCGCGTGCAACACTTTTCGCAGCAGCTCTACCGCGCCGAAGATCGTGGCAAACACCACCAAGACCCCGGCGCCGACGCACACAGCCAGCACGTCATTTAGCATAATTCTTCCCGGGTCCCCACTCCCCGGGGCTCACTGGCCCCCGATCACCACGGTGAAGTTGACCGTCTCCTCCTTGTACGGTGACGGGATGTAGGCGAGCTCGAGAC
>DATEAO010000310.1:0-3006 GCA_035288345.1 Candidatus Methylomirabilota bacterium
CGGCAGGCGCACATGGATCATCACTTGTACTTGAACACTGCGCGTGATCCGGACATCATTCTGAGTCAGCCGGAAGAGTCTGGCCGGAAGCTTCTGGCCAACCTTCTCCAAGATTTGGTGTTTGTCCTGGCCGTCAAGCGATTTCTTCAGTACTTCCAGTCCGACCCATCCAACTATTCAGTGTTACCATGGCGGACGCTCAGCGTCGCGTACTTCACGCGGATGTTGAAGCCAATTGGCCTCGTGATCCTGGCGCAAGCGGGATTGTTTCTCGTCTTTGCGATGACCGCTGGACCGACCTTCTACCTGTGGTTCCATGTTCTCCCCATCATGACGCTCTATCCATTTCAAATCCGGGTACGATCGATCGCGGAACACAGCTTCGAGCCGGGATACGCTCCCCGGCTGTCGGACGACATCTGGGTCGCGCGCACGAGCCGTCTCAACATGTTCGAGCGGATCATCGTCGCCCCCTTCGGGCAGCGCTACCACTATGAACATCATGTGTTTCCGGGCGTGCCGAACTGCAATTTGGCGAAGGTCCACCGGCTGCTCATCGATGCGGGGATCCCCGTGCCCGTGAATACGAGCTACTTCGGGTTCGTGACTCGTAAAATCCTGATGGACCTGAGCGGTACTGCGAAATGAACCCGATCCCCTCTCAAGATGTCGCCGCGGACAGTTTGCCGGGTTTAACACCGCCAACCCGTGAGGATGCGCTCCCGCTCATGGCCAAGGAATTCGCGCGGCCATCGGCCGTTCGTGCTTTTGCAGAGATGGGGCTGACCTGGGCCGTCATTGCGGCAATCGAAGCGGCGTACCTGGCGTATCCAGCTCCATGGGTCTTTTTGATCGCGTTCGCTCTGGTGGCGTCGAGGCAGTACGCGCTCCTCATTCTGATGCACGACGCGTTTCATTCCTTGTTTCATCCGAACCGACATGTCAACGACTTGGCCGGGGTGTGGTTGCTCGGGGCCCCGTGCGGGTCGTCGTTCTGGGGTTCCCGAGCTTCACACCTGGAGCATCACCGTAAGCTCGGGGTGGAAGCCGATCCCGATCTCTTCTTATATTCTGCCGGGCCTCCCAGAGAGAAACGCACGCTGGCGGCGTTCACGAAGCACTTTGCGTTCTTAATGCTGGGTGAGCAACTCCTTTACACGCATTTCGGTGGGGCCAAAGGGCAGCCTGGGTCCCTTGGTCGAAAGCTCCGGAATGTCGCGCCTCGCCTTATACCAGTTGCTATCGCCCAGTTGGCGATCCTTGGAGTGTTCGCTGCTGCAGGCTCCTGGACAGTGTATTTCACCCTGTGGGTGCTCCCTCTCTTAACGCTGGCGGTCTTGTTCAATGGGATTCGCGCTTTCTGCGATCATGCCAACCCGTCTGATCAACCGGGTGACGAGGTCCACCGTCTTGTCTCATACATCAGCAATCCGATTGAGCGGTTTTTCCTCGCGCCGTATCACATGAACTTCCACGCCGAGCATCATCTGTTTCCCTACGTGCCGCATTACCACTTGCCTCGGGTGAGGCAGAAGCTGCAGACGTCTCGGGAATACAACGCAGCGATACAGTGGAGAGAAGGTTATCTCCGATTCGTGAGAGAGTTTCTCCAAGCTCCAGAGGCATGAAGGCGAACATTCAGAAGGTGCTAGTGGCCTGCAGTCAATGCGGGGCGAGGGACTCGCGGCCGATCGCGTCTGGTCGCGATCGCGAGTACGAGTGTTCGCCCGATGCATTCACGGTCGTCGAGTGCGAGACCTGTGGCCTCCGCTATTTGAATCCCCGTCCGGATATCTCAGAGCTCGATACCATCTACCCATCCAGCTACCATGCCTACAACATCCGCCCCGTGGCCGGCGGGGACGATCGGCGCCCGCTGTTGACGCGCCTCAGGCACCACCTGTACAGCCGCCGCTTCCGGCGTCCCCTCCGATACCTGAACGATCTTCCCTCCCTTGAAGTCCTTGATGTCGGGTGCGGTGACGGCTGGCAGCTCGATCTCTACAAGCTCGCCCGCCCCGGTCGAATCGCTACGTATGGGGTGGAGATTCGAGAAGACGTGTGTGATATCGCGCGGGCGAATGGGCACAAGGTCTTTTTCGGCCGCTTTGAAGAGGTGGAGTTGGCGCAGCGATTCGATTTGGTTAACTTGAGCCAGGTGATCGAGCACGTGGCTGATCCACGGGCGTTTGTCATGAAAGCCCGAGAAGCGCTTAAGCCCGGAGGGATCTTTGTGCTTGAAACTCCAAACACGGATACCTGGGACTGGAAATGGTTTCGAGCCGGAGCATGGGGAGCCTATCACATCCCGAGGCACTGGACGTTCTACGATGCCCGTTCGATCCGCCGCCTGGGAGAGTCAGCGGGACTGGAGTTTTGTGAGTTAACATTCCATCCGGCCCCGGTGCACTGGGTGTGGACGCTCCACAATCTTTCGCTTGCGCGTGGAGGGGTGCTTGGGGCCATGGGGGCGAAGCTCTTCGCTCCCATGGACATCTTTGGCGGTGGCCTCAAGGCGTTTATCATGCTCTCGACCTTCACGGCGCTTGATCTTGCGCTTCTCGCCGTGAGCGGGCGAACCTCCAACATGATGGCAATCTTCCGGAGAGCTGCCGACTGAGCGTATTGAATCCCCCGTCAACTGAGAATTGCCCCGTCTCGCCGCCCCACTCCGGAGCCGTCTGCGACTTCTGCCGCTCGGAGCAACATGTCGTTCCCTTGTTTCAGGCGCGCGACTATGAGTATGGAGTTTCGGGAGTCTACACGCTCGGATGGTGCGCGCGATGCGACTTCCACTTTCAAACCCCGCGCCCGAGCCCTGAAAGTGTCCCCGCATTCTACCCTTCCACTTACTCCGCGTATGGAGATGCGTCGCTTGTCGGGTGGCTCTTTCGCTGGGTCTTCTGGCTTGATGCCCGACGGGTGTCCAGGCTCGTCGGCCCTCACGCTCGCATTCTCGACGTAGGTTGCGGCGGCGGCGGAGCGCTGCTCGCCATGTCGCGGCTG
>DATEAO010000311.1:0-7610 GCA_035288345.1 Candidatus Methylomirabilota bacterium
GAAAAGCCCCGCGAAACGGACGTCCTGGCGGAGGTGATGAGATGGAAGCAGAAGCGACGGCCGCCTCTAAATGAAGCGGAGGTCGCGCTGACTATCCGAAACCTAAGCATGCTCGGCTGGCTTGGCGTCCAACCGAGTTCAGATTTGCCCGTTGCCGAGGAGGCCCTGTTGGATGTCTGAGAATGATCGACGGCTCATTGAGGACTACTTGCCGATCCAGGCGATCAGTGCCGAGGCATCGCGCGAGAAGTCGGTTCGCAAGGGTCACATCTCAACGTTGCACCTATGGTGGGCGCGACGTCCGTTGGTGGCCTGTCGAGCAGCAGTCTACGGATCGCTTGTTCCCCTCAGCCGCTTTCGGCCAGCTAACGGACCTGAGGAGAAGCGGTATAGCTTGGCCCGGGCCAATGCGGCCAAGTTTGTTGAACGTCTCTGCAAGTACCCCGGCGATCCAAGGGCCATTGTGGAAGCCAAGCAGCACATCCTCGAAGCTCATGCCGAGCGCTTGACCCAAGAGACTCGGAAGAAGGTCACGGTCGAGGATATCGTCGAGGGTCGCGCTCCGCGACCAAAGGTGCTGGACATGTTTGCCGGTGGCGGGGCTATCCCTCTGGAGGCGCTACGACTCGGGTGCGAGGCGTACGCGCTCGACTTGAATCCCGTGGCCCACATCATCGAGCTCTGCACCCTCGTATATCCGCAGAAGTACGGCAAGCCCGACCCGAACGCACGGGGAATGGCCGGGCCGAAGAACGCGAAGGGCGAGACTACCTGGGGCGGGCTCGCCGAGGAAGTCCGCTACTGGGGCAACTGGGTGCTGGAAAAGGTCAAGGCCGAGATCGGGGACCTTTATCCGCTCGTTCCCGATCCCGAATACAAAGGTCGAAAGCCCGAGACGCAGGCGACACTCTGGAAGTCCGCGAAGAAGGACGAAGTGCCGCCGGGGCATCTCGTTCCGGTCGCCTATCTGTGGACCCGCACCGTCCGCTGCAAGAACCCGACCTGCGGGGCTACGGTCCCCCTCGTCAAGCAAACCTGGCTCTGCAAGAAGAAGGGGCGGTATGTGGCCCTGAAGATCGTGGTTCCAAGGACCAAGAAGGAGATCCGCTTCGAGGTGGTTGAGGCGACCACGGAACAGGGCCTGGGGTTCGATCCTGCCGCGTTCTCCAAAGGCGGCAACGCAACATGCCCGTTCTGTGGCACTGTTGCGGATAGCGACTACGTGAAGGCTGAAGGCTGCGCCAAGCGCATGGGCCAGCAGATGATGGCGATTGTCTGCACCCGCTCCGGCACGAAGGGCAAGGTCTATCTCTCCGCCAACGAGCTTTCCATGCTAGTCCCTGATGAGCGCGTGATTCATCAACGAATCGAGGAGCTATGCAGGCGAGGGGGAATAAGTATCCCAACAGAGCCGATCGAGGCAAACCCCCGCTCAATGGACACGCAGCACTTCGGCCTGACAACGTGGAGCGACCTTTTCACGCCAAGACAGTTACTTTGTCTGTTGACGTTGGCTTCGGTCGTTCATGAGACTGAAGGCGAGATGCGGCGGCGATACGATCTCGAACGCGTAGTGTCTTTGGTGACGGCCCTCGGATGCGTCGTAGACAAGCAGGCGGACTTCAACTCTTCCTTGTGCGTGCTGAAGCCCGACGGAGGAAGAGGAATTGTCCACACCTTCGGTCGCCAAGCGCTACCGATGGTGTGGGATTTTGCGGAAGCGAATCCATTTAACGAAGAGATCGCATGTTGGAGGGGGTGCCTTAAGGAAGTTGTGGGGAACCTGGCCGAACTCGCTATAGAGGGCCATGCTATCGTCTCCCGCGGATCGGCAACCGCACTCGCTTGGCCGGACAGTACGTTCGACGCGATCGTCACTGACCCGCCATACTACGACAACGTCTCGTATTCCAACCTCTCGGATTTTTTTTACGTCTGGCTCAGGCGTACCGTTGGTCGTCTCTATCCAGAACATTTCGCGGCCCTAGCGACCCCGAAGAAGAACGAAGTCATCGCGGCCTTCTATCGCCACGGAGGAGACAAAGCCAAGTCTCGAGCCTTTTATGAGACGATGATGGCCCAGGCTTTCCGCGAAGCGCAGCGCGCCCTCAAGAAAGGGGGCGCCATGGTCGTCGTCTACGCGCACAAGACAACACTCGGCTGGGCCACGCTCGTTGAAGCTCTTCGGGTAGCCGGTTTTACCGTCACCGAAGCTTGGCCGATCGATACGGAGACTTCCGGACGATTGATCGCCCATGACACCGCCTCGTTGGCCTCGAGCATCTTCCTGGTCGCCCGCAAACGGGAAGGCGCAGAAATTGGCTCTTATGAGGACGACGTCCGGCCCGAGCTCGAGAGAATCGTACGCGAGCGGATGGAGACGCTCTGGGACATGGGGATCGCGGGGGCTGACTTGGTGATCGCGGCTGTGGGCGCAGGACTTCGTGCTTTCACTCGATTTGCAAAAGTCGAATATGCCAACGGCGAGGAGGTGCAGGCTGAACGATTTCTCGCTGAGGTCGAGGGCGTCGTTCTCGAAACTCTTTTAGAGAAGATCTTTGGCGTCCCGCGCTCAGGCGTCGCGGCCGTGGACGGGTCAAGCCGGTTCTACGTTCTCTGGCGCTACGCCTACAAGGTGGCCGAGATGGACGCCGGCGAGGCCATCGTCTTCACCTATAGTCAGCCCGTGGAGCTGGACGGGCCAAAGGGTCTTTCGACGGGGAGCCGGGCAATGGTGGAAAAGAAGAAGGGGAAGTACCGCCTTCGGGATTTCGCGGAGCGAGGCGACGATGAGAAGCTTGGCTTACCTTCGGATGATGGGACGCCCGCGCCGCTAGTAGACGTCCTCCACCGCATCCTCTGGCTGATGGAGAATGAACCACGCAGCCTCAGCAAGTTTCTAGACGAGGCGCGACCTGACCGGGAACGCCTCCGCCTCGTGGCTCAGGCTCTCGCCGGAGCAGGCCTCAAGGGAAAGACCGAGGAAGAGGCGAAGACGCTCGTCACCACCACTTCGAAAGAACAGGCAGCACTGTCCAAGCTGACCGCAAATTGGCGGGCGCTGATCGACCAGAGGCTGGCCGACATCGATCCGAAGACCGGTCAATACTTCATTCAGAGTGCCGGGGAAAAACGATGAGCACACGAGCCCTTCGTCCGTGGACTGACCTTGTGAAGCTTCACCCAGACGTCGAAGCCGGCGCGCTGACCGAAGCGGTCTTCGCCATTGACCTGGGTGCAATCGCCGCGGGCGATCTGAATGTGCCGATTGTGAACCGCGACCCCGAAGCGTTCTTCCGGGCCACCTACCTTACGGCGGACCTTCGTAAGCTGCTCGATGAAGTCCTAGGTTCGCTTGCAGGCAAAACCGGGTATAACCGTGTGCTCAAGCTCCGGACTCCGTTCGGAGGTGGGAAATCCCATACACTCGCTGCGCTTCTGCATGCCGCGCGTGACCGGCGTGCCCTCAACGTGATCCCCGAAGCAAAGGGGTTCGCCGACCCTGGTCGCGTTGCTATCGCGGTCTTCGACGGAGAGAAGTTCGACGCCCGGAATGGAAAGACGGTCGAGGACCTGCCTGCGCCGCAAAGCGGAGCGACGCGGCAGGCAGGCGGTCGGACGATCCAGACGATGTGGGGATGGATTGCCTGGCAGATCGATCCCAAGAAGGCGTTCCCTCTGGTAGAAGGTCATGACCAGGACCGTGTTGCGCCTGGCGGTGATGTGGTCCGGGAACTGCTCACGAAAGGTGCTGGCGAACGCCCCGTGCTTCTGCTCCTCGACGAAGTCCTCAAGTATATGGAGCGCGCGGCGGCTGTGGCGGTTTTAGACTCGACCCTCCAGCGGCAGGCGAAGGACTTCTTCCAGACGCTCACGGTCGAGGTGGCTGGAAGTTCCAAGGCGGCCTTGATCTATTCCCTCACGTGGAGCGCTCGGGAAGCGCTGGGGAACGTCGCGCTCCTGGCCGAGATCGACAAGCTCGCCGCTCGGGTGGATCAACTCCGAGAGCCGGTGACCGGGGATGAGGTCCTCCCGATCCTCCAGCGCCGGCTCCTGGGGGCGAAACCTGACGACAACACTGTCACCGAAGTGGCCACGGCCTATCAGGAGGTCGTGACTGGAATGCGGCGTGCCTATGCGGAAACGCCCTCCGCTCGGCAACAGGCCGAGGAGGAAGGTGTGGTCCTTCGCGACCGGATGAAATCTGCCTACCCATTCCATCCGGCTCTCATCGACATCATGCGCGAGCGATGGACTGCCGTAGACGCCTTCCAGCGCACACGTGGTGCTCTGCGCTTCCTGGCCTCATGTCTCTCCTCGCTCAAGCGAAACGGTGGCGCCCAGCCGCTTTTGGGACCCGGCGAGGTCCCGCTGAAAGACGTGGATGTGCGGATGAAGATGCTCAAGGAGTTGGGCGTTCAGAACGAGTACGATCCGGTTATTACTGCCGACATTGATGGACCAAACGCCAGGGCGAAACGGATCGATGAACGCCTTGCTCGTGAGACTCCCGCGTTGGGTAGCGTGAAACCCGCTACACGGCTTGCCACCGCGATTCTGCTCTTCTCGTTTGGCGGCCTGCGACGGGAGGGTTCGGGAGAAACAGAGACGCTTCCTTCGGGCGTAACCGAGAGTGAACTTCTGTCCGCGTGTGTCGGGCCGGATTTCGACAACATCACCGCCACGGCGGTTCTCTCCGAACTCCGGAACTCTTGCCTCTACCTTCATTACGATGGAGTCCGCTACTGCTTCAAGAAGGACCCGAACGTCACCAAGCTCATCGAGGACGCGGAGCAGGAAATCTCCCGTGAAGAAGCGCAAGCGAAGGGATCTGGCCCGGTGCGGGCGAAGATCCGTATGTTACTCGACGAGCGCCTTGCGGGCCATCACGCGGCCGTGGTTTGGCCAACGAAAAGCCAGGAGATCCCAGACGAGGAGCCGCGATTCCTCGTCGGCTATCTCCCGCTGGAGTTCGCCGGTGGGTCTACGGCCGAGCAAGAGCGTCACGCCATTGAGCTTCTTTCCAAGTATGGAGACCGACCGCGGCGCTACCGGAATGGCGTTGGGCTGGCCATCCCGGAAAAGAAGCAGATTGAATCCCTGCGACGCGCGGTCCGCTACTTGCTGGCGATCGAGCGGGTTGACGCCAAAAAACAGCAGATGCGGCTCTCGAAGGACCAGCTTGACCAGCTAAAAGAACGGCGGCGGACCGAGGAAGCTGCCTCGGAGTCGGCCTTCAGGGAACTCTACACTTCCATCTGGCTGCCACGGGTTGAAGCTGGCGGTTTGGGGATCGAGAAGATCGATAAGGGCGGACGCCCCCTTCAGGCAACGCGCATCCATGAGCGCATCATGGAACTTCTCACGAGCCAGGGTGTGCAGAAGGTTCACGGTTCAGTTAAGCCTCACAAAATTGTGGAGCGGATTAAGCTCGGCGAGATCCCTGCTGAAGGGCAGCCACGCCGGCTAGGGCTTCGAACCCGAGAGGTGCAAGATTCCTTCTTCGAGATCGTCGCACCTCCCAGGATCGAGACGGCAGCCGTGTTGCGAAGAGGGATCGCTGAGGGAATTGAAAAGCGAATATTCGCCTACATCAGCGGTGCAGTCCCCAGTCTAGGTCCGGAGAATAAGTTTCTCGTGAACCGAGAAAAGGTCATCTTCGGCCAGGCTCTGCAGGAGGACGAGATTGATCTCGATTCAGGGTTCCTGATGGACCCTGTGGCAATTCCAGAGGCTCCAGCTACAATCCTAGGCGGAGCGCTTGCCGGATCTGCTGCGCAGCCGCAAGATTCAACGCCGCCAGCGATCAGCCCAGCGGTGTCGGGACCGGTCCCTGGCCTCCAGCGAGTTGTGCGCCTGATCTTTAGCGCGACCCGAGACCAGGTCTTCAAAGCCTTCCCAGCCATCGCCAACTTGGCGGACAAGTCCGACGGCGGGAAAGTAACCATTCACGTCGAAGCGACCTCCCAGGCCGGCTTCGATCCCTCTTGGCTCCGAAACGCGGTGGAGGAACCACTCGACGAGGCCGATTTGGAACGAAAGCGCCAGGACTCCCCTGACAACACTCCTTCCTAACCTGACACGGAGCCGGAACAATCCAAAGAACAGATCAAGATTGGGCGGCGGCGCGCGGGGATCGGGGGTGAGGGGCGAGTGGAGTCGAGATGATGAAGAGGGATCTGTGAGGCCTCGGAGTGCGCCACTGGCGACCACCGCCCCTCATCGTCGTTATCAAGTATTCTAAAAGCCTGAGCGAGCGGGCGCCCCGGCAGGGGGTCACACCAAACGATTTGCCGAAGGGGCAGAAGTGCTTTGAAATGGGTTCGATGAAGCTTGGGGTCATTGCCGAGACTGAGAGCGGCGCATTGACTGAGGCCACACTGGAGTGTGTGGAGGAGGCGCGGGAGGTCGCTGACGCGTTTAAGGGGGACGTTCACGTGTGGCTGCCCGGCCACGGCGTCGCGGGACTCGCGGATGAATTGGCTGCCCACGGCGCAGATGTGGTGACCGTGGTCGTAGCCCTCAGCTCCGACCCGCACACCTACGAGAAGCCGGGCAAGTACCGCGTGCTGATCAAGGTCGTGGACATCTTCGGGAACGACACTTCGCAAGCGTACGACGTGGAGGTCTCCTAGTCATGCATCTGACGAAGGAAGAGCAGGACTGGCTTGATGCGTACCGCCAGGCGCTAAGAGAGGAGTTCCCAACGCTGGTCGAATCGGTACTGGTGTACGGCTCCAAGGCAAGAGGTGATGCCAGGCCTGACAGCGATCTCGATGTTCTGGTCCTCATTCGTGAAGGAGATAGTCGCATCAAGCGCGCCGTGCGGCATGCCGGACACCGATTAGCCGTGTTCTCGGGTGTCGTCCCTTCCATCATGGTCTACACACGCGCAGAATGGGATCTCCGACGTGAACACGACAACCCGTTCTACCGGGCCGTGATGCGCGACGGGGTGCAGATCGGATGAACAACCCTCTCGTGGTGGCCGAATGGAAGCGGGCGATTGAGTGCCTTGGCGCCGCCCGGTCATGCCACCGCGACGGGTTCTATGCTGATTCGGTATCTCGGGCGTACTACGCTGTGCTTCATGCCGCCAAGGCCGCACTGCATTTGCAAGGCATTGACGCTGAAAGTCACGCGGCGGTGAAGCGCCTTTTCGGACTGCACCTGGTGCAACCGGGATGGATTGAACCGGAGTGGGGTACATATCTGGGTGAAAGTTCCGAGTCGCGCCTCATGGCGGAATATGACGTCCAAGTTTCCTTCTCTGAAGAAGACGCACGCGAGGAGTCTGACCGCGCCAGCGCCTTCCTATCTCGGATTCGAGCGTTGCTTCTCACCAAGGGGCTGACTCCGAACGAGCTTGGACCAGGGCCCTGACTCCGAGGGCTAAGGCTGTCATTGCCTACGACAAAGACCTGCCAGAGATCCCTGGCCGACGGCCATGGGAGAAGCCAACCTCCTATCTGGCGAAGGACCATCCGCGCCCAACGGGTGGCGCATCGAAGAATCGGGCCGGCGGCCCAGCAAGCTCGTGCTCATCGAGAAGCTCCGGCGGGAGGTGGGCCCGCTGGCGCGCAGAGGCTATGCTGGGATCTCTGAAGTTA
>DATEAO010000312.1:0-12630 GCA_035288345.1 Candidatus Methylomirabilota bacterium
GGGCCGTGAATTTGGACTGCACCATGGCAAGCGCAATGGTCCGGCGCAAACGCGGCATCGGGACCCGTTCGATCTCTGCATCGTCCGCCACGGTCGGCGCGGTGGTGCCGGCTTGGCTGCCACGCTGAGCTGCGCGAACCACATCCTCGTGGAGGACGCGGCCGTCAGGACCGCTCCCTCTCACTTCATCGAGATTGACCCCAAGCTCTTGCGCGAGCTTCCGGACCGCGGGAATCGCTCGAACTTTTCCTTTGGCGGCTGGGGCCCGAGGTGTCTCAGCCCGGTCGAGGGTCAGCTCATGAGGGGTTCCCTCCAAATCCCCGACTATCGTGGAGGACTGGCGCCTCGCCTGTTCCCCGGCAGGGAGTGACTCGCCGGCGTCACCGATAACCACAATGACTTGGCCGACCCTGACCGTCTCTCCCTGACCCGCTGCAATCTTGAGAATCGTGCCTGCGCGGGGGGCCGGCAACTCGACCAGCGCCTTATCAGTCTCAACCTCGACGAGCGGCTGGTCGGCTTTCACGTGATCACCCTCCCTGACCAGCCAGCGGCGGATCTCGCCTTCAACCACTCCCTCGCCCACATCGGGGAACCGAAACTCAAGGGGCATAACGCCGCCCCAGTGAAGCGTGAAGCGTGAAGCGTGAAGAGTGGAAGATGCCGCGCGGCAAAGAGAACACTGTCATCGCTCGCTAGCTTCGGAGGACTTCCTGGACGGCGTTGCGGATGCGGCTGGCATTGGGAAGATAGAAGTGCTCGGATCGAAAGAGCGGCATCACCGTGTCAAACCCGGTGACCCGCATCACGGGGGCTTCAAGCGCGGTCAGCGCGTGCTCGTTGATTTGCGCGCTGACCTCAGCACCAAAGCCGCCGGTTCGGACCGCCTCGTGCACGATCACGGCGCGACCCGTCTTCTCGACGGATTCAAGAACGGTCTCCCGATCAAAGGGGACGAACGATCGGAGGTCGATCACCTCCGCGCTGACCCCTTCGGTCTTGAGCTGCTCTGCCGCGCTGAGCGCCTCGTGAACCATCGCTCCCCATGAGATGATCGTGACCTGTTCTCCCTGCCTGAAGACTCGAGCCTTACCGATCGGCTCGGTATAGTCGTCGTCAGGGACCTCCTCGACAATCGCGCGATAGCACCGCGTCGGCTCGAGCATGACCACCGGGTCAGGGTCGCGAATGGCCGAGAGGAGCAGGCCCTTGGCGTCATACGGGGTGGAGGGCATCACGACCTTGATCCCCGGAATGTGGGCAAGGAGCGCTTCCGGGCTTTCAGAGTGGTGCTCGGGCGCGCGAATCCCACCGCCGCTCGGCATGCGGATCACGACAGGACAGGTAAATCTTCCGCGCGAGCGCCAGCGGATCCGTCCAACGTGGCTGATCAGTTCGTCGAACGCCGGGGGGAGAAACCCTGAAAACTGGATCTCCACGACCGGTCGCAGACCGGCCACCGCCAACCCAAAGGCGGTGCCGATGATTCCGGACTCTGCCAGCGGCGTGTCGATGACCCGCTCAGGGCCGAACTTCTGCTGGAGCCCGTCGGTCACGCGAAAGACGCCGCCGTCCCGGCCCACATCCTCGCCGAGCACCACCACGCGCTCATCGCGCGCCATCTCGAGGAACAGCGCGTGATTCAGCGCGGCGACAATGTTGCGCTTCTCCATCACTTACCCCGCTCGCTTCGGAGCGCCTCACGGAGCGTCTGGCTTTGCGCGCGAAGCTGAGGCGTCGGCTCCTGGAACGTGTAGCGAAAGATCTCATCGGGCTCAGCGGGTGGAAGCTTCTCCGCGGCCTCCAGCGCGGCCTCCACCTGAGCGCTCCCCTCTTGGCGAAGCGCCTCCTCCCACTCTCTCGTCCAGAGCCCGCGCGCCTCAAGGAAGCGACGGAACCGCTCGATCGGGTCCTTTTTTCTCCACTCGGCCACTTCCGCGTCTTCGCGATACCGAGTGGGATCATCCGAGGTCGTGTGCGCCCCGAGGCGGTACGTCACCGCCTCGATCATCGCCGGCCCTCCTCCGGCGCGAGCGCGCTCGGCCGCTTCTCTGGTCACCGCATAGACCGCAAGCAGATCGTTCCCGTCAACCACGACGCCGGGCATGCCGTAGCCGATCGCCCGTTGGGCCAACGTCCTCGTGGCGCTCTGGCGGCAGCGCGGCATTGAGATCGCAAACTGATTGTTCTCGCAGATGAAGACGCACGGCACTTGAAACACCGAGGCGAAGTTCATCGCTTCGTGCACGTCACCTTGCGACGTGGCGCCATCTCCAAAGTACGTAATCGCGACAGAAGATTCGCGCCGCATCTTGGCGGCCCACGCCAATCCCACGGCGTGCATCGGTTGGGAGCCCACCACAATCGCAAAGGGGAGGCAGCGAACATCGTCCGGCATCCGGTTCCCTTCCTCATTCCCCATGAGGTACATAAAGAACTTGGCGAGCGGGTACCCGTGCACCAACATTGCCGCGCCATCCCGATACGACGGAACCATCCAGTCGTCTTTTCGCAGAGCGTAGGCGCTCCCGATCTGCGCCGCCTCCTGCCCTTCGAATTGCGCGTACGTGCCGATCCGCCCCTGGCGTTGCAGCGAAAATCCCTTCCTGTCAATCAGACGGGAGAGCACCATCTGGCGGTAGAGCTTCCGAAGCTCCTCATCAGAAAGACCCGGACGCGCCGCTTCGTCGCAAACGCCTTGGGGATCGAGGATCTGCACCATCTCGCCCTTCAACGGGTCGCACCGCTCGAGGAACCGGCTCGTCATAAAAGGCGCAGACCGTCCTTTGTCAGATTGGATACGTGTTCGGGATTAGTGACAGGCGGAGACTCGTGGGCGTGTGTCACTGGACAATTCTAAGATGAGAACTTGTCTCTCGGACCATAACAAATCTTCCCACTCTGGACAAATGGTAGCACACGAGGCTGAATTTCTCCGATTTCAATTTCAATAGAGTATCGAAAAATACTCGGTCAGCCAGGCTGTTCAAAAAGCTCCAGATGCAAGGCGGCGAAGGCTGGGACGACCGGCTTGCGGCGGAACGGGATGTCAGATCACGGATCTCAGATGTCTGTTGGCGACAACCGAGATCAGAAATCCGAAATCCGACATCCAGGACGGCCTTTTTCAACAGCCTCTCAAATATTTAGATAATCAGCGCCGACTCGAACACGATCCCCCTATCCAGCCTCCTCGCCGTCTCTCCGAGAAGGGAAGCCAGAGCTTGCGGGACCTCAGACGAATCGCTGAGCTGCCTGAGAACGTCGATAACCCTCCGAAACGCCCGAATCAGATCTCCTTCATGCCCGCCGAAGCTCTCCTCGACGATCGAAGTCCAGTCATCATCGCCGCTCGCCCATCGATACACGGCCGGCAGAAACCCCGGATTGACGCTCACCGGCAGGGAGAGATGGTGCTCGCGCTGGGCCTCGAACACTGTCTGCGCCACCGATTCGATCTGTTGAAGCTTTCGCTTCAGCTTGGCTCGGGTCTTGAGAAACCGCTTGACCGCCGAGCTGTCGCCGGAGCGCGACTCCTCGCTCAGGCACGAGCACAGGCATGCCGCCTCTGCCGATGTTGTGTCGGCAAGAATCCCTCGATGCACGACCTCAGCCACGAGCAGCTCGTTATCATGTCTGAGGCTCGCCACAAGCACGCCTTTTGAAGTCAGCTTGGCGTCACGCGCCGCGCCAAAGCGCTCAAGGACCGTTTGAACTCGGCAGAACTCTTCCCAGTAGGCGTTCTTTATCACACGCAGAGCTTCGCGACGCTGGCCGAGCCGCGTCTCGATCTGCTCGACCGCTTTCCAGGCCTGATCGCAGCGAGGCTGGGCATTCCAGGGGCAGCGATGGCACTCGACCGCCTCGATCTGCCCCTCGGGCCCGTCGCGCCGCTCACGCTCGAGCAGCTCATTCAGCGAATACTTCTCCATCTGCTCAACAACAGCGCGGCTGTAGTCTGATTGACGCGCCATGTCCCGCAAATGATCGCGTCCAGGCTGTCGCAGGCCGTGCGGCAGGGGAATCGCCGGCGTGGCCCAGAAGATTTTTTTGATATGGCTGATCTTGGCGCGGACCGGGGTCCCGTGCGGGAGCAAGACATCGACCACGCTCCGGCCTTTGCGGGGGTGACTGGCAAGGACAACGCCGAGAGTGCCTCCGCCCCGCCGGCGAAGAAGGACGAGCCGTCCGGGTTCAGCGTCCAGAGGATCGCGGCGGCGCCCCCGCTCCCGGCCCTCGCGGCGCCGGTGCTCGGCCACTTCCTGGCGTAGCGCGCGGTAGCGGCCGATCCGGCTGAAGTCGCCGCAGGGCGCGTCGTACGCCCGGGCCTCGGCCAGAGACGCCTCCAGCTTGCGCGCCTCGTCTTCGACTCGACAAATGCGCTTGAGGTTCTGATATTGGCCGAACGACGACTCCACCTGGCGGCGGATGATCTCGGGGCTGCTGCCACTGCTCAGCAGGAGGGCCACGGAGCCGTAACTCAACCGAAACTGGCTCTCGATCGGCTCCGACGGTCCCTCAACGACCGTGAGCACGCTCTCAACGCTGTCCCGGTGGTCGAGCGCGATCACGCATTGCCCTTGGGGGTCGATCCCACGCCGCCCCGCTCGGCCCGCCATCTGAGTCAGCTCGTTGTGCGTGAGAGTTCGAAAGCCCTGGTCCGTCCGTTTGGTCAAACTCTGGAGCACGACGCTCCGGGCGGGCATGTGAATCCCGAGGCTCATAGTCTCGGTGGCGAAGACCACCTTCGTGAGACCGCGCTCAAAGAGCGTCTCGGTCAGTCGCTTGATCGTCGGGAGGATTCCCGCATGGTGCAACCCCGCTCCGCGCCGCAGGGCTTGGAGAATCGTCTGGTTCAACAGTGAATCGTTCATCCCCGGAGTTTCCTGGACCGCCTCCTGAATCGCCTGCTCGACTTCCCGGGACTGCTGGGTCGTGAGCAGTGAGGTCCCATCAGCAAGCAGGCTGTCCATGGCGCGTTCGCACCCGGCGCGGCTGAAAATGAAGTAGATCGCGGGCAGCCATTCCCGCTCCGCAAGCTCCTCGATCACCTGAGTCGGATCAGCCACCCATCGCGCACGCCACCGGCGACGATCACGGCCATCACTGGGCTCGCCGGTCCCCCTGAGCGCGCCGTGGCGGAGCGCATCGATCGGATACACCTGGGCTGACTGGTCGCATACGAGATACTGCAGCGGCACCGGGCGGTCAGGGTGCGTGATCGCGACAATGGGGCGGTGCACCAGACTGATCCAGTCGGCGATCTCCTCGACGTTTGAGACCGTGGCGGAAAGCGCAACCAGCCGGACGTCTTTGGGCGCGTTGACTATGATCTCTTCCCAAACCGTCCCGCGCGCCGAATCGCCCATGTAGTGGCACTCGTCCAGCACCACAAACCCGAGGCCGCTGAGCCCGCCCGTGTAGAACATGTTGCGGAGAATCTCTGTGGTCATGACCAGCAGCGGCGCTGTCGAATTCACCTTGACGTCGCCGGTCAGAATGCCGGCCTCCGCCACGCCGAACTGACGGCAGAAGTCCGCGTACTTCTGATTCGACAGGGCCTTGAGCGGGGTGGTGTACGCGATCCGCTGCTTTGCCCGGAGCGCGCGATAGATGGAGAACTCGGCGATCAGGGTCTTCCCCGCCCCGGTCGGGGCGGAGACGATGACTGAGTCTCCTTCAAGGATCGCCCGGATCGCCTGCACCTGGAAGTCATCAAACGGAAACGAGTAGCGCGCCTGAAAACTCCGGTAGAGATCAAGATCCAGGGCCTGCAGGCGACCCTGGTGATACGCATCGGCCAGAGCGTTTGGAATAACGTCGCTGAGAATGCTCATCCCTCCAGCGCTACAGTAACATTTCCCATTACGTCCCGCAAAACAGGGTGACATCGCGCGCAGGCTGGTTCCTTTTTGTAATTCCGGCTGCGTCTTTTTTCGGATCGGAGTAAACTGTCGGCGTGCATCTCGTGACTTTCCAAAAAGGGCGGGCTCAGAGGGTGGGTGCGGCGTGGCATGGGGCGATCCTCGATCTCCAAGCCCTCGCGTCAGAGCTGGCCCTCCAGCGCGGAACGCCAAAGGTTCGTGTCCCAGGAAGCCTCAACGAGCTGATCCGCTCCGGTCCAGAGTGCTGGAGCGCGATCCACCCGGTCTATGACTACGGGCGGAAGCTCGTGGACTCCCAGGACCCGCAGGCGTTGGGCCGGCGGGGTGTTGCATACCCGGAAGAGAATACTGCGCTGCTCGCGCCGATTCCGCGCCCGTCCCGGAACATCTTCTGCATGGGGCGCAACTATGCGGAGCACGCTCAGGAGCGAGGGGCCGATATTCCGGAGCGCCCGGTCTTCTTCACCAAGCCGCCCACGACAGTCATCGGGCCCGGCGCCACGATCATCCATCACGCGTGCACCACCCAGCTCGATTACGAGGCTGAGCTTGCCGTGGTGATCGGCAGAGGCGGGCGCGACATCCCTCGCGCCCACGCTCTTTCTCACGTCTTCGGCTACATGAACTTGAACGATGTCACGGCCCGCGATCTCCAGAAGGCCCACCTGCAGTGGTTTAAAGGGAAGTCTCTCGACACATTCTGCCCGACCGGGCCCGCGCTCGTCACGGCTGACGAGGTTCCCGATCCCCAAGCCCTCTCGATCCAGCTCACGGTGAATGGGCGGATCCGCCAATCGGCCACAACCTCTCAGATGATCTTCGACGTCGCCGCGCTGATCGAGGCCCTTTCTGTGGGAATGACACTCGAGCCAAGCGACATCCTGGCGACCGGCACGCCCTCAGGCGTAGGAGCCGCCACCGGCGAGTTCCTGAAACCCGGCGATCTGGTCGAGGTTGAAGTGAAAGGCCTTGGCCGCCTGATCAACCCCGTGGGAGCCCCATGAGCGTTCCCTGAATCGCCACCGACAGCGCGGTAAAAAGTACGGGTTTTTCAGTATCCTGCTAGACTGGCGTGGTGGCATTCGTCACCGTGGCAAAAGGTCTGGTGGTCCTGCTGATCGGGCTCGCCGTTGGGCAGGCGCGTGCTGAGCACGAGGTAAATCACCGATATGTCATGCTCGGCTACATGAAGGATGCCAACGGCCGGCCGCTCCCGGGCGTGGCTGTCCGGGTCAGCCGGGTGAAGACTGAACTCCATTACGAGGAAACGACTGATCAGGACGGCTTCTATGCCATCATTGTCCATCTTCACGATGAGAACCTGGGCGAACAGCTTGAGGTCGGGGCCCGGGGGCTCTCGGTCGCTCACGTGGCGCAGTTCGACGCGCAGGACACCAAGACCGAGCGCGGCACCCGAATCGATTTTGTCGGGACGAGCATAGAGGAGCGCCGCTCGTGGTTTCTCGCAACCCTCCGGCAATATCTCTCCAGGTAACGGCGCCGCGCCGCCGCCGCGTCACGCTGCCCGCGCCCCTCGGCTTGCTCGTGCTTGGCGCGCTCACCCTCCAGCTTGCGTCATATGGCGACGCGGTCGAGCCCACAGAGCCGGTGTCCTGGCAAGCCGAGCTGTACGGAACAGAGGTGGTCCCGGCTCTAGATTCTGTCCGAGCAAAATGGCTCCACACCATTATTCTGCGCGAAGCGCGCGGCGTGGGGCTGACCTTCCTGCGCCTTGAGGAGAGCCGCTGGACTGTGACCGGCGTGAGCGTTGGCCAGGTGGCGAGTCAGCCTGTGAGGCTTCGCCTCAACCCGCATGGCCAGGCTCGACTCGCGGTCGAAGATGAGATCACTTTCCCTCAAGGCGCGACCATTGCGGGCAGAGCGGAGCGGCGGCTCATCGGAATCGACGATCAGGGTCGCGAGGTGAGCGTTGGTGTGACGCTCGCGCTCCGTGGCGGTCCGCTTGTCGTGCCTCAAAGCCCCTCTGGAGCTGCCGAGCCCGCGCCGCCCGAAACCGCGCCTTCGCGTCTCCCGATTCAACCTGGTCAGGGAACAGGCATTGTCGTTCAGGGTGTCGTGAACGGCCGCTTCGACGCCGCGTTCCTTGTGGACACTGGCGCGACTCATACGATTCTCACCCTGAAGGCGCTTGAGCGGTTTGGGCTCTCGATCCTGTCCGATGCCTCGTGGGTTTCGTTCATCGTGGCTGGTGGCCACCGGCGAGACGCCCCGTTGGTGCGCTTGGACTCGCTCGAGCTCGGGGATGCGCGCGTGACGGCGCTGGACGTGCTGGCGTTTGACGTCGCCCCTGAAACGCCTTCCCTTGATGGGATTGTGGGGTTGGATGTGCTCCGCCGGTTCACGGTCACAATCGATCACGCGGCCGGTGTGGTGCTCCTCACCCCCAAGAACCAGCCGTGAGCGCGCAGCCTGTTGTCATGAACTCTTCGGATCTGCTCTACCAGTGTGTCAGAGGGGTCGTTCGATTCTGGCTCTGGTTCTTTTTCAGGCGTGTCGAGGTCAAACACGCTGAGCGGGTGCCGTTGGGCGGTCCGGTCCTGCTCGCCATCAATCACCCGAACAACTTGATCGACACACTGCTGGTTGGCGCGGTGATCCCGCGCAAAGTGCACTATCTCGCGACGGCCACGCTGTTCAGAAACCCTCTGCTCGCCCGCTTTCTATCCGGCACAGGGGTGATCCCCATCCACCGCCGCCAGGATCAACCCACGGGCGAGGTCGAGGAGGAGAAGCCGTCGGGGCTCACCCCTCCTGAAAAAACATTAGACAGAAATACAGGGGCGTTCGAGGCCTGCCATCGCGTGTTCGAACGCGGCGGAGTGATCGGAATCTATCCGGAAGGCACCACCCACGCCGAGCCGAGAGTTCAGCGGATCAAGACCGGGGCCGCGCGGATCGCCCTCGAGTGCGAGGCGCGCCACGACGGGCAGCTCCACCTCCGCCTGATCCCGGTCGGGCTCAGCTTTGAGTTCCGCAAGTCGTTCCGCGGCCGCGTGCGGGTGAGCTTTGGTGAGTCGATCCCGCTCGACCCGTTCCTGGCGATGTACCGGGAGAGTCCCTGGAAGGCCGTCGACCAGCTCACCACCGCGATTCAGGAAGCCATGGAAGCGCACGTAATCCACGTCTCCCGCATGGGTCTCGCCCGGCTCATCAAGGACGTAGAGGAGATCTTTCGGAGCGCGCTGATCAAACAGCTCATTGAAGAGCGAAAGCTGTCACGGAACGAGATCGATACCTTCAGATTGTCGCGTACGGTGGTTGAAGCGGTGCACTACTTTCACGAGCACGATCCGGAGCGCGTGCAGGAGATCGCGGCCAAAATTGAACACTACAAAGACGAGCTGGCGCGTCTCAAGCTTCGCGACACCGCGATCGCGCGCGGGCCCTCGCGCGGGCGCGCCCTTGACACCGGCGGCGTCAAGGGTCCCGGCGCACGCGCCAAGATTCGAAATCTCTCGCTGACCGGAATGGGAGTGTTCGGGTTCCCGGTGTTCGCGTATGGCGCGCTCACCAATGGCCTCCCCTACCTGGTCCCGCGCTGGCTCAGCCACCGTCTCGCGAGGAAGGAGACCGACTACGCCACCACCAGGCTGCTGGCCAGCGTGGTCGCGTTCCCGGTCTTTTATGCCCTTGAGATTTACGTCGTCTGGCGCTGGCTCGGTTCGGTCGCCGCGATGCTGTTTGCCCTCTCTCTCCCTGCGACCGGGCTTGTCGCCTACCGGTACCTTCACGGCGTTGGACGATTGCGTCAACGTCTGACCGTCTTTCGCCAGGCCCTGGCCCAGCGGCAGGCTCTCTCACAACTGATCGCTGAGCGCCAGCTGATCCTGAGCACACTCGAGCAGGCAAAAAACGACTTCCTCAAATCCACCCGGGGAGCATGATGTCCATCTACAAGCTGGAAGAGCTCTCCACGACCGCGCTGGATCAGATGGACCGCGAGCGCACCGTGGTCATCCTCACCGTGAGCCCGCTCGAAGAGCACGGCCCGCACCTTCCTCTTGGAGTGGATGCGCTGACCGCGCAGTACTTCGCCCAGGGCCTCGCCGATCGGATTGTCCGCGAGCGCGCTGGGTGGCAGGTGGTGCTCGCCCCCACGCTCTATCTCGGAAGCTTCACGTTCGACCATGTCGGAACGATGAAAGTCCGGCAGCGGGTGGTCCGCGATCTCCTGGTGGATTACGGGACGAGCTTCGCGAGAGCCGGCTTCCACTATCTGCTCATCTCCAACGGCCACGCAGGTCCGGGGCATCTGGTGGCGCTTGAAGAGGCGGCGCGAACTGTTTCGCGCCGATACGGGATCCGGATGGGGTCATTGACCGGCCACCTTGCCTGGCGGTTTTTGACCGGAAAGTATCTCGAGCAGATCGAATCCCGTTTGGGACGGCCGTTGTCTCCCGAGGAGCGTGAGGCTTTCCGGGAGGACGCCCACGGCGGGTGGTGGGAGACCTCGATGATGCTTCTCCTTCGGCCTGACCTGGTTGATCCCGTGTACCGCGAGCTTCCACCATCTTCCTATGGATGGCTGGACCGACTTCGTCCGAACTACCCCTTGAAAAATGGTGGCCAGGGGTACGTGGGCCATCCGGCGCTTGCAGACCCGGAATTTGCGCGCGCCAGCGGTCAGGTATTGCTCGACGCGGGAATGGAGCTGGTGAACAAGCTGCTCGATGGCCGCCTGCGATCCACCGAGCAGCACTCTCCATTCTTCCGGCTCGTTATTTTCCGCACCAACTTCTGGCGGGCTGTGGCAGGAGTCCTGGTGTTAGCGGCCACCGCGGCGTTGTATTGGGTCCTTCGATAAGACCACGAAGGAGGGGAGAGCATGAAAGCGTATGTGCTGGTGGAGACCATGGCCGGGAAAACCACCGCGGTCAAAAAAGGGCTGGGAAGAATCAAACCGGGCAAGTGCAAAGTGCTCGCCCTGGACGCCGTGACCGGACCGTATGATTACATCGCGGTGGTCGACGGGCCGAGCATCGATGTCATCGGCCAGCTTGTGACAGAATCCATCGGAAAGATCGACGGCGTGACACGCACCACGACCTGCGTGGCAGTGTCGATCGGGTGACAGGCTGTTGAAAAAGGCCCATCTGCGGCGTTGGCTTCGTCGCTCGTCGTTGCGACGTACCACTAAGTACGTCTCACTCCTCACTTCCTCGCCGCCTTGCATCTGGACCTTTTTGAACAGCCTGCGCTGACCCTCCTGTCTGTCTGTATACGGGAGCGACGGTGACCCGGATCGCCTCACCAAGCCCGATCCGGTTGAAGAACCCGAGGCTCAGGCTGAGCAGGCGCTTCACGATCGAGCTCTGGACGAGACCCATTGCTCGATGGCCGCCACGCGCTCTGATCAGGTTCTCTAGGCTCCTGATCATGGCATGGGGATCAGAGCGCTGCTCGATCTGGACGACTCTCGCGCCCGCGCTCTCGATGAAGCGTTGGAGCGTGCGCGGCGTGAAGTGGGAGTGGTGAAACGGCAGGTCAAGCCCATGCCAGTAACGCCGGAAGATTCTGCGCCCTATCCCCGAGAAGTTCGGGACCTCGATGATCGCTCTCCCGGCTGGCGCGACCCACCGGATGATCCGTTGAAGGGATTCAAATGGATCAGGCAGGTGCTCCACGATGTGAAACGCGGTCACGAGATCGAATGAGGCGTCCGCGAACGGCGCATGCATCAGGTCGCCAACAAAGATGTTGGGTGTCACCTCGCGAGCAATGGCGCCAGCCTCGGGGATCAACTCGATCCCGGCGCTCTCCCATCCGAGCTCCGCCATGCTCTGGAGAAAACCGCCGGTCCAACACCCGACGTCGAGTAGCCGCCCGCGTCCAAGGAAGCGCGGATACTTTGACGCGAGTCGGCGCCGCCGGAGCCGGGCCAGGCATCGCACGGGCAGGCCCGGGGGCGCCCCTTCGAGGTGTCGGTAGTCGAGGTAACGGGCGAGCGCCCAGGTCGTGGCGCCGCTCAAGAGGCGCCCTCCGTGAAAGGCCGAGCGCGCCGCGACGCGAGTCAAAGCCGGTCCAAAGCCTTCCGGGGAGCGCGTGAGAAGCAGGTCGTGCGGGACCCTTGGGTTCAAGTAGGCGAAGCGGCAACTCGAACATTCGACAACCTGAAAGCTCCCGGGAATGCGCGCCTGCGGATCGTTGGCCGTGAGAATCGGGGTCTGGTCTGGACGGTGACAGAACGGGCACGGAACCGATTCGAGCGAAATCTCGGCGGTCACACTACGACTCAAACGGGCTCAGTGCTGTGAGCCCGTTTGACCGCAGCAATGGTGCTTATCCCTTGGCGAGCGCTGAGACAATCGCTTGACAGAACACAGGCAGATCATCGGGCTTCCGGGACGTGATCAGGTTCCCGTCCACCACCACATCCTGGTCCAGCCAGACCGCGCCGGCATGGACCATATCGTCTCTGATCGAGGAGAAGCTCGTCGCCCGCTTCCCCTTCAGGATATCAGCGGAGCAGAGCATCCACCCCGCGTGGCAGATCGCGGCCACCACTTTCCCCTGCTGGAAGGCCTCCCGCACCAAACGAACCATGGCTGGTGATCGTCTCATCAGATCAGGCGCGTAGCCGCCGGGGATGACCACGGCGTCGAACTCGACCGCGCTCACGCGATCCGCCACCATATCGACCGTCACGGGGTAGCCATGCTTGGACGTGTAGGCGGTGGCGTCGCCCGCTCCAACCACCTTCACATCAGCCCCTTCCTCCTTCAAG
>DATEAO010000313.1:0-6091 GCA_035288345.1 Candidatus Methylomirabilota bacterium
TCGCGCTCGTCGTCATGGGTTGCCAGACCGTTCCAGTTACCGGCCGCTCGCAGCTCGTTCTCCTGCCCGAGCGTGAGGAAATGGAGCTGGGGCTCCGCGCGTACCAGGAGGTGCTCAGCAAATCCAAACTCTCCGCGAACCCGCAGATCACCGCGCAAGTGGAACGCGTGGGGCAGCGCATCGCGGCCGCGACCGGGCGAAGCGACTTGCGCTGGGAGTTTAAATCGATCGAGGACGAGAAGAACCGAAACGCGTTTGCGCTTCCGGGGGGCAAGGTGGCCGTGTACACCGGGATCCTATCGTTGACGCGTGACGACACGGGGCTTGCCGTCGTGCTGGGACACGAGGTCGCCCACGCGGTCGCGCGCCACGGCGCTGAGCGCATGAGCCAGGGATTGCTGGCTCAGCTCGGGCTCGCCGCGGTGATGGTATCGATGAGAGATCGCGACCCCAAGACTGTTCAAACTGTCGGAGCGCTCTTGGGCGCGGGGGCTGCGCTTGGAGTGATCCTTCCATATAGTCGACTCCAGGAGTCCGAGGCGGATCATCTCGGGTTGATCTACATGGCCAAGGCCGGCTACGACCCTCGCGCCGCGGTGGAGTTCTGGCAGCGAATGGAGCAAGCGGCTCGCGGCGGGGCGCCGCCGCAGTTCCTCTCAACGCACCCATCTCACGAAACCAGGACCAGACAGATCGAGCAGTGGATTCCTGAGGCCCTCACCCATTACCGGCCCTGATTGCGGCGCGGGCGGGGGCTGCGCCCGCCCGCGCCCAACTTCCGATCTTGCGCGGGCCACGCCCGCCACCGGGGCGCGCCCACCTTTGAGGTTGGAAGCGCTATAAGCGGTGGGTTTGGCCCTTTCCTCCCCCCACAGGTTGGTTTTGAGTTAACTCATCGATTTCCCTTAAAAAATTTGAACTTTTTGCTTGACAGCTTTTTTAGCCTCTTGTAGTATCAGTGCCACTAAGTGGGACAGAGTGGGCTAAAAGGATTGAAGCGGCGTGTTTCGTGGTCGGTACTTTCACGCAGTCGACCCAAAGGGACGGCTCAGCATCCCGGCAAAGTTTCGCGAGGTGCTGAAGGAACGGTATGGAGCAACACTGGTCGTGGCGAGCTTTGATGACTGCCTCGTGGCCTACCCGCTCAAAGAGTGGACCAAGCTGGAGGAGAAACTCTTGCAGCTCCCCTCAACGCAACTCGAGGTGAGAAAATTTCTCAGGCGATTCTTCTCCAGCGGCGTGGAGTGCGAGGTGGATAGTCACGGTCGTGTGCTGCTACAGCCGCAGTCGCGTGAATTTGCCGCAATCACTCGGGAAGCGGTGCTGCTGGGAGCGATGAATCGGTTTGAGATCTGGGGTCGCGAGCGGTGGGACGATTTCATGCGGCGCTCCGAAGGGACATTCGAGGAGACCGCAGAGAAACTTTCAGCCTTAGGTGTCTGAGGACCGTCGGGAGGTCGCCGAACACCTCCCGGTGATGGTGGACGAGATCACGTTTTTTCTCCGTCCAGAACGGGGAGGCTGGATTGTTGATGCCACGGTGGGGTTGGGGGGACATGCGGAGGCGATGCTCGCTCGGGGGCCGGCATGCCATCTTCTCGGAATCGACCGGGACCGTGAGGCGCTGGCTCTGGCCCGCGCTCGGCTTGCCCGGTTTGGGGAGCGGGTCGCGCTTGTCCATGGGAACTTTTTGGAGATACAGCAGATCTGCGAGGAGGCCGGCGTGAATTTCCCGCGAGGGATCCTGTTCGATCTCGGGCTCTCCTCCTACCAGCTCGCCGCCACTGGCCGAGGATTTTCATTTGAAAAAGACGAGCCACTCGACATGCGGATGGATCCGACTGAAGGCCCCACCGCCGCGCAACTTCTGAATCAACTCTCCGAAACTGAGCTGGCTCGCATTCTCTTCGAATACGGCCAAGAGCCACGTGCCCGGCGCATCGCCCGGGCGATCGTTGCTCGGCGCCAGCGTCAGCCGATCCAGACCACCAGGGATCTGGTCGAGGTTGTCAAAACCGCAGTGCCGCGTAAGGCCTGGCCCAGGCGCATTCATGTGGCCACGCGAAGTTTCCAGGCGGTTCGGATATTGGTGAATCAGGAGCTTTCATCCCTGGCTCAGGCCCTGCCGGACGCCGCGCGGCTTCTTGACCACGGGGGGAGGCTGGCGGTCATCAGCTTCCATTCCCTGGAGGATCGAATCGTCAAGCAGACGATCCGGGCGCTCACAGCCGAAGGAGAGTGGGCCGGACTGGAGCCGGCTCCGATTGTCCCGATTGATGAGGAAGTGCGAATGAACCCTCGAAGCCGCAGCGCGAAACTTCGGGTGGTGGAGCGAGTCTCTGGGAATCGCCATGAATAGTTGGGACGGCACGAGGCCGATTCGAGAACGCGACCGAGCTCGGCTCCGAGGGATGGCGCTGGGCGCCGGGCTGACCGTCTGTCTCTTGGGTGTGGTCCTGGGGTACGTAGCGCTGAAGGTCAATGAAGTTCGCATGGGCTACAAGCTTGAAGATCTCCGAACGCTCAAGTCTGATCTGGAGGAGTTGAACCGCCAGCTCGGGTTGGAGCTGGCGACACTCAAGGCCCTGTCCGTCATCGAAGGAAAGGCGCGGACCGAGCTGGGCTTTGTCTCGCCGGCGCACGGGCAGGTGTTTATCGCGCGAGAGTTCGTGGGAGAGGAGGGGGGCCGCGGTTCCGTTCGGACCGCGTGGGAGGAGCGCATCGAGCCCACAGGGCCAAGAGTGCCGTGACGTGACCCCGCATCGCGAACCCCGAACCCCGGACCCCGAACACGAGGTGTGCGTTCAATCGAAGTTCGACCTGGGCTCTCCGAATGGGTGACCGAGTGGGTTTAGGCATGAGAGAGACCGGGTGGACGCCACTCAGGGCGCGAACTCTCTTGCTCACCGGCTGTGTGGCTGCCCTCTTCCTCATCTTGATCGGCCGTCTCATCTATCTCCAGATCGTTCTCCACGACGACTTCTTCAAGCTGGCGGAACGCCAGCACTCGAAAAGCATCGTGCTTCGGGCCACGCGTGGCCCGATCCTCGATCGCCTGCGCCAACCGCTGGCTATCAGCAGTGCGGTGGAGTCGGCCTATGCGCTCCCGGCGCGGATCCATGATCCTCACGGGTTGGCGGTGGCGCTCGCGCCGATCCTCCAGGAACGGGGCGAGGAGATCGAGAAACGCCTCAGAAGTGATCGCCCCTTTGTCTGGCTCAGACGAAAACTTCCGCCAGCTCTCGCGCAGTCCATCCGGTCGTTGCGGTCGCCGGCCCTCGGATTTGTTCCCGAGAGCCTCCGTTTCTATCCGAACAGGGAACTGGCCGCGCACGTCCTTGGGTTCGAGGGGCTGGATGGGAAAGGGCTCGAGGGCATCGAGCTGGTGCACGACGCGCTGTTGGCGGGAGAGGCCGGGCTCGCGCTCGTCGAGCGGGATGCCAAAGGCCGTGACGTGACGGCTCAGCCCCTCCTGCTCAAGGCGCCTACAGAAGGGCAAGGACTCGTCCTCACCATCGACGCCACGGTTCAGTATATGGTGGAGAAAGAGCTCGACACAGCGTGGCGCAGGACCCGCGCAAAATCCGCCATCGCCATCGCCGTAGCGCCGGGCACGGGAGAGGTGCTGGCGCTGGCGGTGCGTCCCACCTTCAACCCGAATAATGTCGCGACGGCCACGTCAGAGGAATGGCGCAACAGGGCGGTGACCGACCCATTCGAGCCAGGCTCGACATTCAAAGCCATTCTGGCGGCCGCCGCGTTAGAGGAAGGAGTGGTTCGGCCAACCGACAGTATTTACGCGGAGCAGGGCGCCATCACCGTGGCCAACCAAGTGATCCATGACTGGAAACCGTACGGATGGCTCACCTTTTCCGACGTGCTTCAGCACTCGTCGAATGTCGGAGCAATCAAGGTCGGGCTCTCGCTCGGACGTGATCGCTACTTCCGCTATATCATGAATTTCGGGTTCGGGACCCCGACGGGGATCGGTCTTCCGGGAGAGAGCCGAGGGCAGCTGCGCCAGCCATCCCGCTGGTCAGGGCTCTCCTTGGCCACGATGTCGATTGGGCAGGAGCTTTCTGTCACCGCCGTCCAGATGGTCAGCGCCTTTGCAGCGCTGGCGAACAGCGGAAAGCTCATGCAGCCGAGAATCGTGCGCGCGGTGATCGACCGCGAGGGCCGAGAGCTCCGTCGAGTGGAGCCGAATGTGGTTCGTCAAGTCGTTTCTGAAAAGACCGCCCAGACCCTCACGCAGATCCTGACCCGAGTCGTGGATGAGGGCACCGGGCGCAAGGCCGCGGTCCCCGGGTATTCCGTTGCGGGGAAGACCGGAACGGCGCAGAAACTCGATTCGAACACGAGCCGGTACTCGAGAGCGCCGGGAGTCCTTTCGTTTGTCGGGTTCACACCCTCGGATGACCCGAAGCTCACGCTTCTCGTCCTTCTCGATGAGCCTCAAGGAGTTCAATGGGGAAGCGAGGCTGCGGCGCCGATCTTTGCCGCGATCTCCCAGCAGGTCTTGACGTACTTAAATGTTCCGCCCAGAGGGGTGGCCCCGGTCGCCATCGTGCGCTCAGGCGCGACGGGAAGCGTGAGTCGGCCCGCGGGTCGGCCTCAGCTTGACGAGCCCGATGGGCGCTTCACCATGCCCCCACTCGTCGGGAGAAGCCTTCGCCAGGCGATCGAAGCGTTGGCCGCGTATGACGTGACGGTTGAGCTGCGCGGGCGTGGGATCGTCACCGCCCAGTTGCCGCTGCCCGGGAGCGCGCTCTTGCCGGGAGCTGTCTGCCGGCTCACGGCTTCGCCTCCCGCCAATCACTCCAATGGATCGTAACGTATCAACTGAGGCGCTCCTGACAGTGTTGCCGCACAAGGAAGTGAAAGGAGAGGCCCCCCGGGCGGTCACAGATCTGACCGAGGACTCGCGCAAGGTGACGCAAGGCGCGCTCTTCGTTGCGGTCCCCGGGTTGCGACAAGATGGGCGTCGATTTATCAACGAGGCGCTCGCGCGCGGGGCGGTGGGGATCGTTGCTGAAAAGGAAGACCCCCTTCCAGGCAGCCGAACCTGGCGGGTCATCGTTCCATCAAGTCGCGAGGCGCTGGCGCATTTGGCGAATGTCTTTTTCGGCAAGCCGTCAGAGGCGCTCACGGTGGTCGGGATCACGGGGACTAATGGGAAGACGACGACGTCGTACCTCGTCGCGTCGCTCTTTCGCGGGATGGGACTCAAGAGCGGCGTCGTGGGCACTATCCAATACCTGGTCGGTGATGAGCGCCGCCAAGCCTCCCAAACCACGCCCGATGCCGTGACACTCGAGCACCTCCTGGCTGACATGCTGGAGGCGGGCGTGAGCGGGGTTGCGATGGAGGTCTCTTCGCATTCCCTCGCGCTCCACAGGGTGGACGGGGTGGCGTTCGACGTGGCGGTCTTTACCAACCTCACTCAGGACCACCTGGATTTTCACGGAACATTTGAGGAGTATCGACAGGCGAAGGCGCGCCTCTTTCGTCTCCTCGCCGGGAGTCGAAAGCCGCGTCCCACCGCCGTGGTTAACGCAGACGATCCGTCAAGCGAGTCGATGGTGGCCGGCCTTACGGTGGAAACGATCACCTATGGGCTTGGGTCAAAGGCGATGGTGCGAAGCAAACGCCATCGGTCAGAACTTGATGGCATCACGCTGGAGGCTGAGACCCCCAAGGGGTCGCTCTCGATTCGCTCGCCACTCATCGGTGAGCACAACGTCTACAACCTGCTGGGCGGGGCCGCCACTGGGCTTGCGTTGGACATGGCGCCCTCCGCGATCGCGGAAGCGTTGGGCCAGGTCGAGGCGGTTCCGGGACGATTCGAGCGCGTGAATGCAGGCCAACCGTTTCTCGTGGTGGTGGACTACGCGCACACACCGGATGCGCTGGAGCGCGTGCTCACCACAGCAAGAAAACTCACGACCGGCCGCCTCGCAGTGGTGTTCGGTTGCGGCGGGGACCGTGATCGCACGAAGCGCCCGATCATGGGAGAGATTGCGGCGCGTTTGGCTGACCGTGTCTGGATCACCTCGGACAATCCTCGGAGCGAGGATCCGCTCTTGATCAT
>DATEAO010000314.1:0-4563 GCA_035288345.1 Candidatus Methylomirabilota bacterium
AGATGCGACGCTTATCGCCACGGCGCGCTCAGCGGTGGTCAACGCTGACAATCGCAATCCCCTCTCGGTTCGCAGACGCGATCATCGTTTCCGGGTTGAGCAGCAGCACGCGTCGCGCCTCTACGGCCAGCACGCTCGCCCGGCCCTCGATGAGGGTGTTCAGCGTTTCCATTCCGACAGTCGGAATGTCAAATCGAAAGTCATGCGCTCCGTGCGTTGCTTTAGCGACAACCGACCCCGGACCACCCAGGCGACATCCCCGACGGATCGCCTCGTCCGTTCCTTCCGCGGCCTCCAGGGCGAGCACCATCCCCTGACGAAGCACGAGCGTCTGGCCGATGCCGAACACCGCCATCTGCTGAGCCACGCGAAGCCCGAGGCGGATGTCCTCCCACTGACCCGGGGTGGGTTCCCCTCGCGTGAGCAGACCAGGGGGAGAGAGGAACGGGCGCAAAAAGTCGCGCTGGTCGAGCACCTGAATACCGAAGCCGTCCAGCGTGCGCAACACGGCTTCAACCAGCCCCTCGTCAGTCAATCCCCCCGCATTCTCCATGAGCTGACGCCCCGGAGCGTCCCACGGCAGATCCTGCAGCAGCTCGCGCTTCCAGAGGCGGCCCGAAAAGAGCACACTGCGAATCGATTCGGCTTGGAACGCCTGATAGACCGCGTGAATGTCGGTGAGCGAGCAGGGCATGATGACGTGGGCATGCTCCGCGACAGTTGAGGGATCTGAAAAGGCAAAGACCACGACCCGCCAACCCTGACGACGGGCCTCAGCGGCGACGAGGTGGGGAAGCTCACCTTCACCAGCAACGATTCCTAGTGTCCCAACCATCTGATCACCGGCGCTAGACTGCTTGTTTGCTCAACCTCTGCACGTTTCTGTCAAACTTTTGGTCCGACGTCACACGTGGCGCGTCGAGATGCGAGCATCACGAGGCCCGAGGGAGGAGCCAACCGGAGCGTACGCGGTTGTACGTGAGGATTGGCGACGACCGAGAACGAAGTGAGGCGACGCATATCGGCGCGGCACTAGCGAACTTTCCACGGCCGGTCATCCGCCCACCGGTGCCCAGAACGGCCCTCGCGGATCATACGCTCGACTTCAAGCGCCACGGCAAGGGAGCGCAGGTCCTCCTCGTCAGCAAGGTCCACCTGCCCGGTCTCACGGGCGTCTTCCGCGGCCTTGATGAGATGCTGGATTTCCAGCTTGAGGGGGTTCTCTTTGTGGACGAACAGATGCTCCACGAACGACGCCTGCTTGTATCGGATCGACTCGCGGTTCAATGTGTACTCGGAAAGCGCCCGGCGATGGATCTGAATGTCCTGATCGGTGTAATCGAGCACGATGTACGCCTCCGGTTGGGTGATCGCGAGAGTCCGGATCTTCTGCTCCGTGGCTCGACTCGCCGTGACCGTCGCGATCGCTCCGCTCTCGAATGAGAGCTGCACGTTGGCGACATCGGTCTCGTCGGAATGGACCGAGCGTCCCGCCGCGTAAATGTGCTCGACCTCGCTCCCCACCAGCGACAGGACGATGTCAATGTCGTGAATCATCAGGTCCATCACGACGGTGTCGTGCTGCACGCGGGGCACGAACGGGCCGAGTCGCCTCGACTCCACGAGAATGGGGCGCTCGACGATCTTCCGAAGTTCCTGCACGGCTCCATTGAACCGCTCGACATGCCCCACCTGGATCACCACCCCGCGCTCGCGAGCGATCCGAAAGAGCTCCTTCGCGTCCTCCAACGTGAGGGTGAGCGGCTTCTCCACCAGCGTATGAATCCCGGCCTCGAGCAGTTCCTTTGCGATCGGGAAGTGCAGCGGGGTCGGCACGGCCACGCTCAGAACATCGACCTTGCCGATCAGGTCGTGGTAGTCGCGAAATGCTCGAGTATCGTACTGAGCGGCGACGGTCTTGGCCTTCTCAAAATCCGTGTCCACAATGCCGACCAGCTCCACGTCCCAGAGCTCCGCATAGACCAGGATGTGGTACTGTCCCATGTGGCCGGCCCCGACCACGCCCGCTCGGGTCTTCTTCTTATGGTTCGGCATCATCAGGCTCGGCAGCGCAGATCCCCTTGGTCGACGATGCCACGAACTCCACGAAGTGATCGAGCAGCTCCGAAGAGGCGACCTCGGCTCGAATCCGCTCGAGTGCGCGGCGCACGGAGAGCCCCGAGCGATAGAGGAGCTTGAAGGCGCGCCGGAGCTCCTGCCGAACGTCCGGAGGGACGGAGTGACGCCTGAGCCCGATCACATTGATCGCTCTGGCCCGGGCGGGAATCCCGTCCACGATCACGCAGGGGGGAACGTCCTGCCGGATTCCCGAACAGCCGCCGATGTACGCCAAGCGGCCGACACGCATGAACGGCTGAATCCCCGTGTGGCCGCCAATGACGGCATAGTCCTCCACCTCGATGTGCCCGGCGAGCCCGGCGTAGTTGATGATCAGGACGCCGTTCCCGATCCGGCAGTCATGGGCCACGTGTGATGACGAGAGGAGCAGGTTGTCGTTCCCGATGAGGGTCCACCCGTCCGCCTTCGACGCGCGATGGATCGTCACATACTCCCTGATCACGTTACCGCTTCCGATCCTGACCCCGGAGCGCGTCCCCGGCACGAACTTCACGTCCTGAGGCGGCGCGCCGATGATGGCGCCGTGGGCAATCTTGCAGCGCTCGCCGATCTCCACCCGTCCCTCCAGCACTACGTGAGCACCCACCTCGGTTTCCGCCCCGATCTTAATATCCTCGCCGATGATGGAGTACGGACCAACGACAACTCCCGCGCCAAGCTGTGCCGCCGGGTGGACCAGAGCCGTGGGGTGGATCCCCGCGGGAGAATCACGCTCCATCCTGTGCCTCAGACATTGGCGCTGTCACCCCAGCCGCTGCTCGAGCGCCGCGAGCCGATGCTCCAGGGCGCGCACCGTCTTGATCAACTCAGGCAGACGCGGCATGGCGCCGTACGTCTTGCGCGCCTCCGCAGCAGGTCGCGCGGGGAACCCCATCACTTGAGCGCCCGCCGGCACGTCCTTGGTGATCCCGGACTGGCCCGCCACCATTGCCCCATCGCCGACGCGCACGTGATCATGAATGCCGACCTGACCCGCCAGGATGACCCGGTTGCCAATCTGAGTGGATCCGGCAATCCCAGTCTGAGCGGCGATCACGGTGTGCTCCCCGACCGTGACATGATGGGCGATCTGAACCAGGTTGTCGATCTTGGCTCCTTTTCGGACGGTGGTATTGCCCACGCTGGCGCGGTCGATCGTGGTGTTTGCCCCGATCTCCACATCATCCTCGATCACAACGCCACCGACCTGCGGGATCTTCTGGTGCGCGCGACCATCGAACGCGTACCCGAACCCGTCAGCGCCAAGCACCGCGCCCGAATGCACGATGACACGGCGACCGAGGCGAACGCCTTCACGAACCACCACGCCGGGATAGAGCACTGAGCCATCTCCGACCACGCTTCCCTCGCCGATATACACGTAGGGGAACAGCCGCGCCTCTGCGCCGATCCTGGCCCCGGCTTCGACCACCGCGCAGGGGCCGATTCTCGCGGATTGATCGATCGTCGCCGAATCCGAAACGATCGCGGTTGGGTGCACCCCCGGCGGAACGGGAAGAGCGGGGTGAAACACGCGAAGGAGCATGATCACTGCGAGCTGAGGATCGTCGCATCGGAGCAACGCGCACGGGGCGCCGCTGAACTCTTTCGAGACTACCAACGCCCCGGCTCGGGTCGACTGCGCCTCGGCCACGGCCTTCGAGCTGGTGACAAACGAGATCTGGTCAGGACCGGCCTCCCCGAGAGGCGCGACGCCACGAACCAACATCGTCGGATCGCCCTCCAGCGAGGCTCCCAGTGCCGTGGCCAGGGCCCCCAGACTTCTTCCCTCTGGCATTCCCGTGCGCTCACTTCTTCAACTTGGCGTGTTCCTGGTCGTAGAGCCTGATGATCTCGTCCGTCACATCCGATTCGGGATCGCCATAGATGAGGCCCGAGGTGCGTTTCTCGGTAATGAAAAGATATCCCTTCTGCTTGCCGAACCGCTCAACGATTCCCTGAATCTCTTGAAGGATCTTCTGAGTCACCCCGAGCTCCTTCTTCTCGAGATCCTTCTGGAAGTCCTCCATCAGTCTGCGGGCCTCTCGGTTCTTCCGCTCAACGGTCTCTTCCTTCTCCCTCCGCGCGTCGGCACTGAGCAAGGCCCCCTTCTTTTGCAGATCGTCTCGAAGCTTTTCCAGCTCGTTTCGGCGGGACTCGAGATCCTTCTGCATACTGCCGCGCTCCTTCTCAAGCTGCTCACGGGCCCCAATCCCAGCCACTGACTTCACCAGAACCTTTTGGACATCCACGAACCCGATCTTTGTGCCGGCGGCTTGCGCCGGGGCCCCGGCGGCCCACCCAAGGAACAGCGCCGCGACCGAACTTCCGATCAGAGCACGCTTCAGCATTGACCTCCCCCCTTTCGGGAACGCTCAAAATGGCGATCCAACCGCAAATTGGATCAGGCTCTTCTTCTCAGTTCCCTTCGGGTTCAGATTATAC
>DATEAO010000315.1:0-7208 GCA_035288345.1 Candidatus Methylomirabilota bacterium
GAGCCCCGACCCTTGGCGGGCGGGGCGGGACTGAGGCGACTTGCAGGGGGAGTGCGTGAGCCGCGAAGGCACGACAGCAGGGCGGTGCGGAGTCCGCGGAGCGGACACGCAGGCCGACCCCTAGGAAGGCCAGGCCCTGCGGCCCTGCCGCCGAAGTTGGCCCTTGACATTCCTATGTCAAGGGCCAGGCAGGGGGGCATCGTTGCCTCGGAGCGAGGAGCGGAGGGCAACACCCGAAGGCCGCAGGCCGGAGGGAGACTGGCTTGGTGGCTGCCACGAAGCCACACCTTATTGGTTCGAAACAGGGAGTCTGCCGCCTCGGCAGTCTCCCATTGCGCTCAGCGATGCAGGAGCATTATGATCAACCGCACACGTTGATGCGCACGAGGCGGAATGGCGAAGTAAATCTTCTCTCGCTTTTTTCGTTTCCCTTCCGGCGGCGCGCGGGGATCGGGAGCGAGGGGCGAGTTGGGTTGAGATGAAGAAGACGGAGCCCTTGACACCAACGGTGTCAAGGGCGACCACCGCTGAGAAGAAGCTGGCCCACGGCGGGCGGAGGAGCCGCCCGACGCGGGCTGGCGATAACGCGCAAGGGCCGGGGCGCGCAGCCGGAGGCGGCGCGCTGCGGCGTGTGCGCGTGCTGACGGCCGGGCGGGCCATTTGCGGTGGTTGTCTTGCAAAAGGCCTGACCGGCCGTCAAGCGTCTCGGTCGTGCGACTCGAAGAAGGTTCGAGCGCGCTTCAGCACGCTCCACCAATTGGCATTTCGGCCCCTGGCGGCCACGAGCCGCCAGGGGTTTTCGTATGAGAGCTGCAGGGTTCGGCCCGCCAGCCCTTGACAGGCTTGTCAAGGGTTCGAGCCGATTCGGGTGGTCCACTCCTTGAGCGAGTCCGAGAGATCACGACGCGACAAGGGAGCTGCCCAAACGCGATCGAGGAGGTGACGCGATGAGCCCGCCGAAGTTGTTTCTCTACGCGCGGAAGTCCACTGATGAGGAAGAGCGGCAGATTCTCTCCATCGAGAGCCAGGTCACTGAGCTTCGAGAGTTTGCCCTGAAGGAGCGGCTCGTGATCGCCCAGGAGTTCACCGAGTCCATGTCCGCAAAAGTTCCGGGCCGCCCTGTCTTCAACCGGATGCTGGAGCTGGCCGAGCATGAGGGATCGGTCGGGCTTCTCGCCTGGCATCCTGATCGCTTGGCCCGGAACTCTGTGGACGGCGGGCGAATCGTCTATCTCCTCGACACCGGCAAACTCTCTGCGCTCAAGTTCCCGACATTCTGGTTCGAGAACACCCCGCAGGGGAAGTTCATGCTCACGATCGCGTTTGGGCAGTCGAAGTACTACGTGGACAACCTGATCGAGAACATCTGGCGGGGGCTTCGCCAGAAGCTCCGCCGGGGCGAGTTCCCCGGCAAGCCGCCGGTGGGTTATGTGAACGAGCCCCGCCTTCGCACGATCGTGGTCGATCCCGCGAAGGCGCAACTCGCCCGCCAGATGTTCGAGGCGTACGCCTCGGGCCGTTATAACCTGCCGCAGATGAGAGCCCTCGTCGCGTCGTGGGGCCTGGTGACCCGGTCGGGGAAGCCCCCGGCGCTCGCCAGCGTGAAGCGCCTGCTCATGAACCAGTTTTACGTGGGGCTGTTCCGCTATGACGGCGAGCTCCACGAGGGCTCACATGAGCCACTGATTCCTCGGGAGCTGTTTGAACGGGTTCAAGAGGTGATGGCGCGGCGAGGAAAGGCGCAGACGAAGCGGAAGCATCTCTTCCCCTTCGCCGGTCTGCTCTATTGTGGTGAGTGCGGCTGCGCCATCACCGCTGAGCGGCAGAAGGGGCATCACTACTATCGTTGTTCCAAGAAGAAGGGGCCGTGCGGTCAGCCTTACCTCCGCGAAGAAGCTCTTGCCGCTCAGCTTCGTGGGACCGTTCAAGCAGCTTCCGTGCCCGACGCCTGGGCCGAGAAGATGCTTGGGAAGATCGACGAGTGGAAACGAACAGAGGCTCAGTCGTCGGGCGCTGCGGCTCAACCGCTCAAAGAGAAGCTCGCCGCGCTTGAAGCGAAGCTCGACCGACTCCTCGACGGTCACGTTGACGGAGTGGTCTCGCGCGAGGAGTACGTCAGGCGAAAGGGAAAGTTCCTACTCGAAAAGTCGGGAGTCTCAGCGCGGCTTGCTGAGGTTGAGCGGCAGGGGAATCATTGGCTCGAACCGCTTGAGCGGTTCATTCAAGCCGCTCACCAGGCCCATTCCGTCGCGTCAGGAGAAAATCTCGAAGCGCTCAAGGAGTGGACCACCCGAATCGGCTCGAACCTTCGACTGGCGGGCCGAACCGTGCACCTCTCATACGAAAACCCCTGGCGGCTCGTGGCCGCCAGGGGTCGAAGTGCCAATTGGTGGAGGGTAAGGGATTCGAACCCTCGACCTCGGCGTTGCGAACGCCGCGCTCTCCCACCTGAGCTAACCCCCCAAGCTGATTTTCGATTTTAGATTTGGGATTATCAATTTCGGATTGAAAATGGCCCAGAATTCTGCTCGGCGTCGAAAATCCAAAATCGCAAATCCAAAATTGAATTAGTGGGTGCCCATCACGCGGAGCTCGCCTCGGTCAATGGAGATCTTTGCCCCGCGGATGGGGTCGATCACGTTGTGGGACTGGTTGCCGATCTGGACCTTCACGCCCGGGTAGAGCGTGTCCCACACGATCACTCGGCTCCGGATCAGGCCCTTCATCTCCTCTTTCAAGATCTTCGCCTCCTGCGCCAGCTCTCGGGTGCGCCGCCTCGACGAGTCGCGGGCGTCTCGAAAACGCTGCGTCAACGCTTCACGCTCGGGCGGGAGTGAGCTGCTGCGCGACTTGGCGATGCGCAATGTTCTTAAGTTCTTCTGCACCTGCCGGTACCGCTCCCACTCTTCCTTGAGCCTGAGCGTCAGCCCGGGCAGCGTGTGCGTCCGTCTCACCACTGGCCCGGCCTCCAGCAGCGTCTTCCCGTCATAACGCGGTGATCCGGCGATTCGGGCTTGAATCTCCTCCCCAGCTCGAATCACGCCGCCGATGATGGTGCCCCTCGTCCCCCGGAGGATCACCTTCCGCCCGGCCGTGACCTGACTGTGCATGATATATTCCGCGACGATCACATTCCGTTCAGCGGTCACGCTTGCATCGTCGATGAACTTCGCCTGAACATCACCGGCGGCGGTCAGCGTCGCCTTTTTCCCGCCCAGCAATCCGCCCTGAATCACAATGTTGCCGCCCGACTCGAGCCGGGCGACGCCGACAGTGCCGCTGACGAGGATATCACCCTTTGCGACGACGTGAAAGCCGTCCAACACTGAGCCCTGAATGACCACCGCCCCATTGAAATTGATGTTCCCGATCTTGAAGTCCACGTCATGCACGCGGAGCACCGGCTCGACTGAGATCACCGCGTCGTGCATCGTGATGTGACCGTCGATCGCGGCGAGCAGCTCTTGACCATCCTCCGAGACCACGGTATTCAGGCCCCGACGAAACGTGGCCTCGGACCCTGGAGGGGCCGCGATGGCCTCGCCCAGCACCGTGGTCCCGGGCTCCCCGAGATGCGGGGGTGTCCGGCGAGCGACGGGCTGGTCTTTGAGCACTGTCTTGATCGTCTCGATCTCATGGAAGTCCACGCGGCCGTGCGCGTCTTCCTTCAGCTTCAACGTGGGGTCCGGGTCGAAGAGCAGCTCGACCGTGCCGGGCGCTCCTTCTTTGGGAGGTTCGCCGGCCGCGACGCGAGTTTTCTTGTGATACGGTTTCTCCTCGGTGAGCTGACGAAGAGCAGCCTCGCTCACGCCGAAGGCGACGCCCTCGTCTTCGAGGACGCGGCGAAGGTCAGGAAGGCTCAGCTCTGTGCCGAACGGCTGAGGTGGGATCAAGGTGACAAATGCTTCGAGACCCGAGGGGTCGATCTCGACAAGCGCCTTGGCCGGCGCCGGCTGATACTCGACCAGCGGATGGAACTGGCCGTCAGCCTCCTGGACAACCGTGATGACTTTCTCTTCAGGCGCGCTCCGAATGCCCATCTCTTTGAGACGCTGAAAGACTGACAGCGCTGGAAGGAGCCGCCCACCCCCTTCGGGCCTCATCACCCTCAAGGAGAGCACGCCGTCCGACCACGAGAGGTCAAAGCTTCCGTCCCGGTGCGCCTCTTGGCTCACGCCGTCCTCCCGTCAGGAGCAACCAGAGTGCGTCTAGAGCGTCGCTACTCCTTTTTACCAGCAGCGTTCAGAAATGGGGCAAACAGATCAAGGGGAATCGGGAAAAAGGTCGTGGTGTTTCGCTCGGACGCCACCTCGCGCATGGTTTGGAGAAAGCGAAGCTGGATCGCGATCGGGTAGCGCCCCAGCACCTCGGCCGCTTCAGAAAGCTTCGCGGCGGCTTGGAACTCACCCTCAGCGCCAATGACTTTGGCGCGCCGCTCGCGCTCGGCCTCGGCCTGCTTGGCCATGGCCCGCTGCATGTCTTGCGGGAGATCGATGTGCTTTACCTCTACCGTGGTCACTTTGATGCCCCATGGGTCGGTGTGCTCATCGATGATCCGCTGGAGCTGCTGGTTCACCTTGTCGCGGGCGGCGAGAAGGTCATCCAACTCCTGCTGACCGAGCACGCTCCGGAGCGTGGTCTGGGCGATCTGCGAGGTGGCGTAGAGGTAGTCCTCAACCTGAATGATGGCCCGCTGCGGATCGATCACGCGGAAGTAGATCACCGCGCTCACTTTGATCGAGACGTTGTCCCGGGTGATGACGTCTTGAGGCGGCACATCCATCGCCACGGTGCGGAGGCTGACCTTCACCACTTTGTCCACAAACGGGATGATCAGCGCCACACCGGGGCCGGTTCCATCGCCCCCCGGGTTCCAAAACGCGTGGGCCAGCCGGCCGAATCGGAAGATGACGGCCCGCTCGTACTCGCGCAGAATTCTGACGGAGTTATAGAGGAACAGGAAGACGATGACCCCCGCCGCAAAGAGACCAATGTAGTTATCGATCATGCCGACCCCTCCCGGGCCTCCGTGACCCGCAGCGTCAAATTTTCAATACCGAGCACTCTGACACGCGCCCCTTCCTGGATCTCACCGCTCGCGGCCACGGCTTTCCAGAGCTCCCCCTGGATCAGGACATCTCCGGTTGGGGCGAGCCGGGACCGGGCGACTCCCACCTGGCCCAGCAGCCCGTAAGCGCCGGTTGTGGGCGGGCGCCGAAGGGCACGGACCGCGATCGTGAGCGCGAAGAAGAAGATCCCCGCGGTGGCGATGACCGTGGGAATGATCACCTTCAACGAGACTCTGAGATCCGATTCCGGGGACTCGAACAGCATGAGGGAGCCGAGCGCCATTGAGATGGTGCCTCCGATGGCGAGGACACCGTGGCTCACCACCTTGATCTCGGCGATGAGGAGCACGACCCCGAACGCGATCAGGAGCAGCCCCGCGTAGTTGATCGGAAGGCTCTGGAACGCGAAGAAGGCGAGGATCAGCGAGATCCCGCCGATCACCCCAGGAAGGATCACGCCGGGGTTCGCCAGCTCGAAGAAGAGGCCGAGCATGCCCAGCATCATCAGGATGTAGGCGATGTTGGGATCGGTGATCACGCCCAGGAACCGGTCGCGAAAGCCGATCTCCACGGACTTCACCATGGCATTTCTCGTCTGAAGCAGCACGACGCCCTTGACCGTCTTGACTCTCCGGCCATCGACCTTCGCGAGAAGATCCTCGAGATTCTCAGCGACGAGATCTATCGCCTTGAGCTTGAGCGCTTCGCGCTCGGTCGCAGAGATCGAGGAGCGCACCGTTTTCTCGGCCCAATCGACATTCCGTCCCCGCTCGAGCGCAATCGTCCGCATGAACGCCGCGGCGTCGTTCGTGATCTTCTTCATGCTTTCTTTGTCGATCTCTCCACCGCCCACCGCGACCGGATGAGCGGCCCCGATGTTGGTGGCCGGCGCCATGGCGGCCACATGGCCGGCCAGCGTGATGAAGACCCCGGCCGAGGCTGCGCGCGCGCCGGTGGGCGAGACGTACACGATGACGGGAAGCTCGGCGTTCAGCATCTTCTGAACAATCGCGCGCATGGAGCGCTCAAGCCCTCCAGGCGTATCCAGCAGCATCACCAATGCCTGAGCCTGTTCAGCCTTGGCCCGGTCAAGCGCCATCCCCACTATCCGATCGGTGATCGGGCTGATCACCCCTTCAACCCGAACAGTCAAAACCGAAGGGGCCGCCCAGCCAGGGGCGGCCGCCATCAGGAGGAAGGCGAGGCAGAATCCCAGCAACCGTCGCATTCAAGAAAGTCCTTGATGAGAAAGACAATATAGCACATCGGCGAGGGGAAACAAGGAAATCGGCGGACCTGAGCGCTCTAGGAGCGGGCCAGAGCCAACAGGCAAACAAACTCGAAGAGCAGGTTTGAAGCGAGAAGCGAGGTCACTTGGCCCGGACCATCGTACACCGGCGAGACCTCGACGAGGTCGAAGCCAACGAAGGAGAGCCCCTGAAGCGCTCTCACGAGCGCGAGCGCTTCATAAGAAGTCAACCCTCCGACTTCGGGTGTGCCCGTCGCGGGGGCGTAGGCGGGATCGACCGCGTCGATGTCGAACGAGCAGTAGAGCGGCGCGCCGGCCAGACGGAGCAGTTGGTCCGCCGCCCAGGCGACCCCATGCTCTTTGATCGGCTCGATCCTGATCACCTCAATTCCGTGCGCGGCGTGAAAGTCGAACTCGTGCTCGCCATAGAGCGGCCCTCGAAGGCCGACCTGAATCATTTTGCGCGGGTCGATCAAGCGTTCTTCAACGGCGCGACGGAACGGTGTGCCATGGTAGTGCGGCAAGCCAAAGTACTCATCCCAGGTGTCAGGGTGGGCGTCAAAGTGCACGCACGCGAGCGGCCCGTGGCGGCGGGCCAGGGCCCGGAGAATCGGCAATGTCACCGAATGGTCGCCGCCGACTGAAATGGGAACGATCCCGCGCTCGACGAGGCGGCCAATCTCACGCTCAATCACTTCGTAGGTGCGGTCGATCGAGATCGGAACGACATCGAGGTCGCCGTAGTCCGCCACGCGGAGCCGCTCGAACGGTGAGACCTTGAGCACGGGATGCCACGGGCGAATGAGAGAGGATTGATCGCGGATCGCACGCGGCCCGAAGCGCGCGCCTGTCCGATACGAGCTACCCCCATCGAACGGAATCCCGACCAG
>DATEAO010000316.1:0-4012 GCA_035288345.1 Candidatus Methylomirabilota bacterium
TTCAGCGCGGGCTTGGGGATCTGCTTGCTGACCTTCAGTCGGAGAAGCTCGATGACCATCTCGTTCGCCGGGAGCAACGGGGACGAGAGCGAGCGCTTCACCCGATCGGTCACAGGCTCGATCGAGTCCAGGCGCGTTGAGTCCATCGGGACCGTGACCGCGTCGCGGCCGCCCACCCGGACATCGGCTTCCACAGTCACCATGACCTCTTCCTCTCGGAAGCCCTCTCCTCGCATATCCCGGACGCCCTCCGCGCGCATGGCTTCGAGCATTGCGTTCAGCGCGCCGAGATCAGGGCGCGGCGCCAATGGGAGGCGCGCGGCCTGCTCGTAGACGTGGTCGAGGTCCGCGATCGACGCGCCGAACGCGCCGAACACCGACCCCAGTGAGAAGACATACACCTGCCGGATCCCAAGCCGCTGCGCCACCTCGCAGCCGAACAGACCGCCATTGCCCCCGAACGCCAGCAGTGTGAATGCCTCGGGCCCCTGACCGAGCTCGCGCATCGTCTCCCTGACCGCGGCTTCAACCATCGCATACGCGCGCTCCATGATACGCCCGGCGGCGTCCTCGACCGTCGTGCCGAGCGGCGTAGCGATCTGCTCAGCGATCACTTCCCTGGCCCGCTGCACGAGCAGCTTCCGCTTTCCGCCGAGAAAATGCTCCGGGTTGATGATCCCACACGTGACGAACGCGTCCGTCAGGGTCGCGTCGTTCCCACCCAGGCCGTAGCACGCGGGCCCGGGATACGACCCCATGCTCTCCGGCCCCAAGCTGATCGCCTTGGCCTCAGACTCCGTCGCCACTTTCGCGACGCTCCCGCCGCCGAGCGAGATCGACTTGAGGTATGGGAGCGCCAGCTTGACGGGGATGTCGAAGATCACCGGCTGCTTCCAGCGCACGGGCGCGCCGTTCAGAATCACGCCGACCTTCGCCGTGGTCCCGCCCACATCGAGCGCGACCGCGTGCGTCAGACCATAGAGGCTTGAGACATAGCGGCTCGCATAGAGGCCCATGATCGGCCCGGATTCGATCGTGTCGATCGCCTTCGTCTTGCTGACACCCGCCGCGCCGCCGTTGATGTGACTGATCAGGAACGCACGGCTGTAGCCGTGCGTCTCTCTCAGCTCGTCTTCCGCCTTAAACAAGGTCGCCGCCAATGACGCGTGGGTGTAGGCGTTGATCAGCGCGCAATGGGTGCGGGTCATGTCATCCGGGTTCTTCGCGATCTCGGTCCCGATCAGGACCGGCACCGAGCCCAGGAAATGGTCCGGGTACTGCTCATCGATGATTGCTTTGATCGACCGTTCGTGCTGCGGGTCGGCAAACGCGCCCTGGAGACTCACGCAGATCCGTCGCACGCCGTGCTCCAGCAGATGCCGCACGATACCCAGAATCTCCGCGCGATCAGGGACGCGATCGATCCCGACGATGCTGGACTGCTGGATGAGGCGATTGAGGGCGGGGCTGGGTCGGCCCCCGTACAAACTCTCCTCATGCCCGCGGGTCACGATCAGCCCGAGCTTCGGGCCGCGGCGCTCGGCCAGCACGTTCGACGTAATGGTGGTGGACCATCGAATGAGGTCAACGTGTCTCAAAAAACTCTTGAGGTCGGGAAAATCGAGCTTCGCCGCGCCGTCGGCGAGGCAGTCAAAGAAACAGACCGTGAGATCGTGAGGCGTCGTATCCACTTTGGAGAGCACCAGCCGAGTCCCATCGCTGAACAGCCCGTCGGTGAGCGTCCCTCCTACATCGATATCGACTGTGTACATTCCCCTTCCTCCTCTAGCAGGCTGCTGAAAAAGGCCCATCTGCGGCGAAGGCTTTCCTCGGAGGGGGGCACGCCCCCCTTCCGAAACCTCCCCCAAGGCTGCGCGGGCGAAGCCCGCGCTCGAACGGAGAATGCAGTCGCTCGTCGTTGCAACGTACATCTCAGTACGTCTCACTCCTCGCTTCCTCGCCGCCTTGCATCTGGACCTTTTTGAGCAGCCTGCGGCCAGCAGGTGTTTTCCAGCAGCCTGCTAAGCTGTAGCATGCGGTCGTTTGGGGTGACGCCTGAGGTAGTGGGCCAGGCCCATGAGCCCGGACGGGAGCGCGAGCACGACCGCGATCAGCGTGAGACCCAATCCGAACATGTAAAAGTAGCGAAACTTGAGGAGCAGGATCTCAGAGGCCAGGCCGATGAAGACCGCACCAACCACAGGCCCCCAGATGGAGTGAGCGCCACCCAGTAGCACCATGATCACGACCTGGAACGAGACGAACGGGTTGAAGACATTGGGATCAAGATAAGTCCAGCGGGGAGCCATCGACGCGCCCACTGCCCCCATGAACGCGGCGCTCAACGCAAACACTCCGATCTTGACGAGCGTGGTGTTGATCCCGAGCGTCTCAGCGCGCTCCTCATCTGATCCAACCCCGACCAGTGCATACCCCCAGCGTGACCGGCGCAGGAGAAACGTCGTCGCCACCGCAAGACCCGCGAGTGAGAGGACGGTGTAATAGATCGTCCACTGCCCGGGCTGCGCGAGAATCCAGCGGCCCACCGTCCCGGTGAAGCCTGTCTCATACCAGATCACTAGGTGTTTTGCTAGCTCGGCCAACCCGAACGTAAAGACCGCAAAGTAAGGACCGCGCAGCCTGAGCGCCAGCACGCCGACCACAAGCGCAAATCCCGCGCCGACCATCGCTCCCGCCAGCACAGGGAGCGGCCAGGCAAGACTGCCGCCCAGGACCGCTGTCGTGTAGGCTCCCGCGCCGAAGAACGCCCCCGTCGCCAGCGAGAGGTAGCGAGTCGGCCCTGAGAAAAAGGCCCAGGAGACCGCAAGCGCCACATCGGCCAGGAGCGCGAGGGCGAGCGCGCGGTGATACGGAGATAAATACGCCGGCGCCCCCAGCAGCGCCAACACCAACACGAGTGCAAACGCATTGGCCGCCGATACGCTCCTCACGTGGTGGTGGCCGAGGAAGAATTTCTTCACCGCCGGCAAGCGCCACGCGCTTTCTCGAAGGCGGCGCAACCAATATTCTTGCAGATGGGTATGAGGACAGCCATCTTAGCGGTTAAAGAGCCCCGATGGTTTGAGAATCAGGATGAGAGAGAGGACCCCGTACGAGACGATCGGGCGGATATCCGACGCCGCGAAATAGACCCCCAGCGTCTCCACCAGACCCAGAATCAACCCACCGGCTAGGCTTCCCATCATGTTGCCGAGACCGCCAAGAATGATCACCACGAGCGCGGTCACGGTGTACGAGAGACCGATGAACGGGGTCAGCTCAAAGAACATGCTGATCAGCGAGCCGGTAATCGCTGACATCGCAATGCCAACCCCGAAGCAGTAGGCATGGAGCTTTGGGAGGCTGATCCCCACGAGCTGAGCGCCTTCGGGCTCCTGCATGAGCGCGCGGATCGCCTTCCCGGCGATGCTTCGTTTGAGGTAGAGGTAGAACCCGACGCTCACTCCCAACGCCACGGCCGCGGCCACGATCCGGTTGGCGGAAAAGATCGCGCCCAGAAACCTCAACGGGATGGAGAGATAGCCGTACCCCTTGATATCAGAGCTCCAGAGAAGAAGCGCTGCGTTCTGAATCACGAAAAGCAGGCCGAACGAGAGGAGAAGCGACCGGGACTCCAAGACTTCCGGCGCTTCCCCCTCAACCAGCACGCGCCTGTAGAGGAGCCGGTGCAGCGCGAGCCCGACCCCGAAGGCGAGCGGCGCCGTGATCAAGAGCGTGAGCAGCGGATTCACCCCCCATCCGGTGTAAAGCGAGTAGGTGATATACGCGCCGAGCATGAGGAACTCGCCGTGCGCGACGTTCAGGACACGCATCAGACCGTATTGGAGATTCAGGCCGAGCGCGACGAGCGCGTAGATCCCTCCGATGATCAGCCCGCTAATCATAATGTCGAACAGGAGTGACAGGTTCATGTGTTCCCTCGGAGGGGGGCACGCCCCCCTTCCGAACCTCCCCTACGAGCTTGCGCGGGGCTCGCTTTCGCTCGCCCATC
>DATEAO010000317.1:0-2894 GCA_035288345.1 Candidatus Methylomirabilota bacterium
GCGGTCATGGACCAGGCGCGAGTCGACGGCCAAGGAAAGCTGATGCGCGAGATCGGGTGGCAGACCCAGGTCGGCCTCTCAGTGCTCTGGACACTGTACGCCGCGGGGGCTTTGGCCTGGGGGTTCGTTCGATCCTCTCCACCCCTCCGCTACGCCGCGTTCTGCCTCTTCGGCTTCGTGATCTTCAAGGTCTTCCTGTTCGACCTGTCGGAAGTGCAAGCCGTCTACCGCATCCTGTCCTTCCTGGTCCTCGGCCTCGTCCTCCTCGGGGTGTCATTCCTCTATCAGAAGCTGAAAACTCCAGGCACCTAACCGATTCGGATGGTTCCGCTGACGACGGTAACGGCACTGCCGCCAACTCTGACGCGAACAGGTTGCCCGTTTGAGAGATGAAGCTCGATCTGAAGCCGTCCGGGACGGCCGATGAGATCGCCTTGCTCGGCTTGAAACTTGATGATCGGCTCCTGATTCCGAAGCACCCTCGCGTGCCAGAGCCAGACGGGGATCGAGGCGTGAACGGACCCGGTGATGGGATCTTCGGGGATCCCGTAGTGTGGCGCAAAGAAGCGGGAGTGGGTGCTTGATTCTCGATCGACCGTTTCCAGTGTCGTGAGGCAGAAGCCTCTGATCTTCAGATCAGCGCCAATCTTCTTGAGAGCGCTGAAGTCCAGCGCCAGTGACTTCACGTCGCCCAGCCCGCTGATAGGAAGTAAGAGGTCTCTCTCGGTGGTGAGCGATGCCGTTGCCCACCCAGCGAGCGCTTCCTCGGGGAGTCCCAGCGCTTCCAGAGTGGACGCCAGCGACTCCTCAAATGGGACAACCGTCTGAAGAGCGGGCTCCAGCCACGCGACGATGCTGTCGCGCTCTTCGATTGAAACAGGGAGGAGACCGCCGAGGGTGTCGAAGACAATACGCGAAGTTCGCCCGGGCCGGAGCCGCCCCGCTTCGACCAGCGCGTGAACGGTGGCGATGGTCGCGTGACCGCAGAATTTTACCTCTTTGCCGGATGGCGTAAACCAACGGAGTCGGTAGTCGGCGTCTGGGCGAGTCGCCGGGGTGAGGAATGCGGTCTCAGCCACGTTCATCTCCGCGGCGACGTTCTTCATCTCGAGTTCACTGAGTCCGCCGGCGTCAAGGACAACACCTGCCGGGTTTCCACAAAACGGAACTCGCGTGAACGCGTCGACCTGAGCGATGACCACACTCCGAGTCATCGTCCCACGAACGCGGGCATCACCTCGGCCACAAACGCGTGCAACGCCTCCCAATCGTGCGGACCCTCACGCACCGCGATGTTGATCTGCTCCACCCCAGCTTCGCGATAGGCGTGGATCATCTCCAACGCCTGCGCTGGAGTGCCTCGGAGAAAACCGGAGAGCGCCCCACGGTTCGCGCTCCAGTGCGCCTGGAAGAGCGCTTCCTGCCTCGCAACCCCTCGTTCGTTCGCGGCCATGTAGAATCCGACGTTGACGGCGCGAGCGATCTCTTTGGGATCGCGCTGGAACTTCTCGCACCACGCATCGAGCACCGCGCTCTTTGCCTTCCAGGCGGGTGGGTCGAAGTACGCGCCGTTCCAGCCGTCCGCGTAGCGCGCCGCGGTGCGGATGGTCCGCTTCTCGCCGCCCCCGCCAATCCAGATCCGCAGCCGCTTCTGGAGCGGCTTCGGGTTACAGCGCGCGTCATTCAACTGGAAGTGCTTGCCTTTGAAGTTGGAGACCGGCTGATCGAAGAGCAGACGAAGGATTTGAACTGCCTCCTCCAAATGGTCCTCGCGCACCCCGGTCGGCTCGAAGGGGATTCCGTATCCCTGATATTCGGCCTTGTGCCAGCCGGCGCCGATGCCGCACTCGACGCGGCCGCGCGAGAGGTGGTCGATCGTGCACAACGCTTTCGCCAGCAGGCCCGGGTTTCGGTAGTTCACGCAAAAGACGAGGCAGCCGACACGCAAGCGCGTCGTATCCAGCGCCACCGCCGCCATGGTACTGACCGCCTCGAAGCACGCGCCATTTCCGTCCTGGGGCGGCGACTCCTGAAAGTGGTCAGAGGCGGAGAACCAGTAGAAGCCGGAGCTGTCAGCAAAGCGCCAGAGCTTTCGCAGCTCGTCGAGTGGACCGCCGACATGCCCAACGTGTATCCCGAATCTCATGCTCATAGTGTCCTCTTCAGTTTCGAGTGGTCGGAGTCTCTTTCCGTCATGCTTCTGCGACCAATGCGCGGGCTTGATCGTAGAGCCGCTGGTAAAAGCCGGAGAGTCCTCGATCAGAGCCGACCAGAAGCGCCGAGTATGCAAGAAGTCGGTAGACCTCTTGGCGCGAGATTTTGACTGTGACAGAAGGATCGAGCAGGTTCTCGGCGCGGGCGATGAGGACCAGCGTCTTGAGGCCGATGAGGAGCGGCCATGCGCACGCCAATCGGGTCCGCCACTCGAGTCTCGGGACCGCAATCGTATACGCCCACCCGGCCTGGTAGTGCCCCAACGTGAGACCAAGAAGCTGACGGAGCAGGGGCTTGAGTCGCGCAAGATTGGCGGGATCGAGGAGGTCTTCCGGCGAGAGCCCGATCGCTCCAAGCTCGTGGCGGGGGAGGTAGCAGCGGCCGATCCGAAGATCGTGAGAGAGGTCTCTCAGGACATTGGTCATCTGCAATCCCTTGCCAAAGCGCACTCCAAGCCGGCTCATCTCTCCGACTTCCCAACGGGCGAAACGGGGTCGATGAGCCACGTGCAGGCGAGTCCAGAACTCGCCGACACATCCCGCCACGGCGTAGGTGTAGTGGTCCAGCTCCTCCAGACTCTCCAGCGCAGCCAGCTTCCCTTCGTTCTCCCCGGGGAAGACTCGCAGGTCGTGGATCATCCCGTCGGTGATTGTCATCAACAGCGCCCGAACCCGCTCGCG
>DATEAO010000318.1:0-2208 GCA_035288345.1 Candidatus Methylomirabilota bacterium
TCGCTACAAACCGGTACTCCCGAACGGGCTTCGGAATGTTAACAATCATGCAAAATGCAGGAAAATGAACTATCAGTCGGACTCCATGGCCTTACTGCTTCATCCCCCTTGCTTCACAGCTACGCGCTCGTGTTGTCGGGAGAGGTCTAGCTGTTGACCGACGGTGGGCCTGATAGGTGTTAGCTGGCTCTATGCGGCGAAGGACAACCATGCCGCAACCTCATCGGGAATGCTTGTGCCAACGACGCCGAGAATCAGCCAGAACAGACCAACGGTTTCCAGGTGAAGCCCCCCGATGGCCACCTCTTCGATCTTGCGTGCCGTCTTTTGGTCCTCCACCTGACGCTCCTTACTCTCGTGCTGAATGCTCTCTTTGACACCGGCGAGTTCTCGCCGGAGCCCGTGAACCTTGGTGTCCATTTCGTCTCGCAGAAGGTTGACATTCTCCTCGAGCACTGAGAGTCGTTGCTCTACCGGGGCTCCTGGGCTGACGCCGCGAACAAGACGCGCCTCTCCCCCGGCGATAGCTACCCCGCCGGCTGACGCCTGAACGGTGATGGGTTTTGCAGGGGTGAATGCCGCAGCTAACCGCTGAAACCAGCCGACGATTTTGGCGATCAGTGAAGGTCGGCCAAACAGCCGCCGCGCAGCCATGTGCCGCTCGTTGGGGCCCCAGTCTCAAGTCCCGGAGAACAGTTCTCACGTGCTCTTGGTCAGGTCTTGCAAAATCAGCTTCAATACCGCCTTCAGCGTATCGAAAACACCAATTCCGTCTTGGGAGTGGGCGATGGCCTCAAGGACAGGTTCAGTGCCGAGACAGAGCCTCGCTTTCATTTCGTCGACGGGGACGGCGTTGGCGGAATCCCGTCTGTTCAGCTGCAGTACATAAGGGATTGTCCGCAGGTCACGATTCCGAGCCTCGAGGTTCCTTTGCAGGTTTCTCAGACTCTCCACGTTAGCGTCCATCCGGTCGTATTGGGAGTCGGCGACAAACACGATGCCGTCTACCCCCTTGAGAATGAGTCTGCGCGCAGCACTGTAGAAGACAGGTCCGGGAACACTGTACATGTGAAGGCGAGTCTTGAACCCTCGGACGTTTCCGAGTTCCGCGAGAAAATGAAAGGAAAGCGTTGGATCGGACTCGGTACCGAGAGAACTGAGCTTGCTTTTGGTGCCGGGATTGCTGTTCTCGTAAATGAACTGGAGGTTCTCGACTTTGCCGCAGAGATCGGGTCCGTCGTACACGATCTTGCAGTTGATCTCACGGCTCGCGTAATTGATGAAGGTCACGGTGAACTCCCGAGTTTGGCCGATCTTATCCGCTTGTCAGGCGGGGAGAGTGAAGGACCGACCACCGACCCGCGGGCCAGACATCCTCTTCCGAAAGAGGTGGGCAGGACACGCGGACTATGAGCATGACCTCGTCGGGGCCAATAACCATGCTGAGGCCGGCTCGCTGATCCATGCCCTGCGCCGGCAGAACCGCCCGCTCTGTCGGCAGTGTAAGGCGCATGGCTGTGTCTTACTTCCGTCGACAATTATTCTCTGGTTCCACGTGAGCGAATAATTCCCGATCAGTGTAACTGAATAAGTCAAGTCTAGCATCCGCCGCATCTCGAACCGGAAGCGTCGCGTCTCGTGTGCGCCGACAGTGGCCTGGAACGCGGGGCGCCCAGCGAATCGACACTGCGTCGCGATTCCTCTCACACCTGGTCGACGCGGTCCAAGGGGTCGAGCGGGCTGACCACGCCACGCCCAGAGCTGTGGATTTTCGGAGTGCCTGACGGCGGCGGCGGAGTCGAGCGACTTTCTCGAGAAGCGCGCCCTCTATGAGCGATACCGGGAGCAAAGCGGGCCGATCCGGCGCGGGATCGGCATCGCCTCTCTTCTCCACGTGGGTGGGGGGGCGAAGATCTACCGGTCTGATGGCTGCGGCACCATCCTCAAGATGGACGATTACGGCCACGTGACGGTTTTGACCGGCGCTTCGGAAATCGGCCAGGGCTCGGAGACGGTCATCGCCCAGTTCGTGGCCGAAGAGCTAGGGCTTCCGATTTCCTGGGTGAGCGTCGTCAACGACGATACCGAGATCACTCCGTGGGACGTGGGGGTGCACGCGAGCAGGACGACCTTCATCGCGGGAAACTCCGCCCAGCGGGCGGCGAGAAAGGCGAGAGAGAAGATCCTCCGGGCGGCGGCGGAGAATCT
>DATEAO010000319.1:0-4957 GCA_035288345.1 Candidatus Methylomirabilota bacterium
GATCTATCACCGCGGGCGCCACTTCCAGGTACCAGGTGAAGCGATCCCGCGGATTGATCAGAGACCAGATGAACGCCCCGAGGAAGGTCCCGAGCAGGAAAAGCACGACCTTGGACTCACGCCTCATCACGATCCACGGTCGGCGCGACGCAGGTAGGACCACCGGCGCGCACACGCGTGAGCAGAATGAGCCCGATGACGAACAAGGTCCCGATGGCGAGGATCCCCAATCGCTGGTTCCCGCCCGCTGCGTGCGAGATCCCTCCGAAGATGAGCGGTCCCATGATCGCCGCGCTCTTCCCGCAGAGCGCGTAAAACCCGAAGAGCTCAGCTTCCATCCCTTTCGGGATCAGGGTCGCCAAAAAGGTCCGGCTCGCGGCCTGGACCGCGCCAAGCCCGGTTCCCGCCAAGACCGCCAAGGCGTAGAATTGCCCCTGATTTTGCACGAAGTACGCAGCAACCACAACCACCGCCCACTGGCAGAGCGTAATCATCACCACTCGCTTAGGGCCGAGCCTGTCGGTCGGCCACGACCAGGCCAACGCGCCGATGAGCGCCGAGATCTGGACCACGACGTACAGTGCGATGAGCTGGTCCATCGGAAAGCCCAGTGTCTGAGCCGCGAAGATGGCGGAGAACACAATCACGGTGTTGACGCCGTCCTCGTAGATGAAGTACGCGCCAAGGAATCGTCGGAGCTCTCGAATAGACAGGATCTTTCGGATAGTCGCCAAGAGCTCCTTCCCACCCGTCAGCGCCGCTTTCAGGACTGACATACGGCCACGCGCCGCCGGGGGAAGCAGAAAGAACGCAGGGAGCGAGAAGCCTGCGTAGAGCGCTGCCGTGCTCAGGAAGGCTTTATCGAACGCCTCAGCTCTCACAAATGGGAGGGCGACAAGGAGCGCCACGATGGAGCCGGCGTACCCGAGCGCGAACCCCCACGCCGAGACGCGACCCTGCACCGAGACCGGCGCGATCTCAGGGAGGTAGGCGTTGTAGTATATGAGCGCTCCTTCGAACCCAACATTGCCCAACACGCCGAGGAAGAATCCCCAGACCACCATTCCAGGTGCGACGGTCGCCATGAGGGCCGTTGCGGCGATGGAGAGCGTAGTGAACCCGATAAACAATGGTCGCCGAACGCCAGCCCGATCCGCGATCCCCCCGAGGAACGGCGAGGTCAGCGCGACAATTCCCATCGAGAGCGAGACCAGACGGCCCCACCAGAGGTCGCCGAGCCCTTGCTGGTTTCCCACCACCCCGATCGCGTAATACGCCGAGTAGATGGTTCCTATGATGACCGCGGCGAACGCCGAGTTCGCAAAATCGTAAAACGCCCAAGCCACGACAGCACGAACGTTCACGGCCGCTCCTCACGCTGCCCGGCAAGGGTGGATTCGGGCACGCGGTTGGCCAGCTCGGTCAGCTCATCCATGAGCGCGCGTCTACGAGCCCGGAGGTGGTGGCGGAGGTCGCGATCCATGAGGAACTGAAGGAAGCTCCGGGCTTCATGAGCGAAACGCCTGAGCCGTTCCCGCCACGTCAGCGCAAAGAAACCGGTGGGGATCAGGAACGCGAGGAAGAGCGCGAGGAGCCCGCCGCCTCCGAGTTGCCACGCGGTCCACCCTTCACCGGCCCAGCAGAGAGGAAAGAGCACGATGGCGGCGCCAAGCTTATACGTCGCCTCGGCGTTTGAGGCCGGGCGGATCAATCGAATCGCCAGCGCGGTGAGCTGATACGGAATCAGATGATTTGTGATTCCCCAGAGCGCCAAGGGGAGGCCCAACAGGAGCGAAAAGCCTTCTCGAAGCGAGTAGCTCGCGATCACACGCGCGGAATACCTCTGGGCGAGCTCCCGTCCTCTGAGGCCGGTCCGCTCCAGCTCCTTGGCGTACCGCTCGACTCGACGGACAAGCCCGCTGATCCGCGCCGGCTCTCGGGCTTTCAGATACCGGTGCGCGCGCGTGGCCCGCTGAATCCATGCGGCTCGCGCCGCGACATCATGAGCGGCATCGAGGGACTCTTCCCGCCAGATGGCTTCGGCAATCTCGAAGAGATGAAGCGTCTCGCGATCGTCAGCCTCCACAATCAGTTTGCGAAGCGCCTCGGTCAGGCGGTCTGTGAGTCGGCGGACCGCGGTCTCCGGGTCGGTGCCGTACAGGGCCACGCAATCGCCGGTCGGCACCGGGTCGCCAACAAGCACAAGGGCCCATCCGGTTCGGAAGCTGCCCGGCTCGTGAAAGATGAGGCCAACGGGGAGCAGCGTGACGCCGAGGCGCCCCCCGGCGAGAGCCTCCGCTCCCAACAACATGCGAGCGGCGCCGGTGCGGAGCGGCATCAAGGTCGGCTCGGAGTGACTCACCCCTTCCGGAAAGATCAGGATGGCCCCTTTCAGACCGAGCGTGGCGATGGCGGCGCTGAACATCGCTTCGTTTTTCGCCGGGTCACTCCCCGCGTCCTGGCGCCGGTGAACGGGAATGGCTCCAGCCATGCGAAGGAATGGCGCGATGACCGGGTGGCGGAAAAGTGGGGCCTTGGCAATCGGACGGAGCCGTCTCGGGACCGCTGTGAGAATGAGCATGGGGTCCACCAATGCTTCGTGGTGGTTGGAAGCGAGAACCAGCGGCCCACTGAGCGGGACGCGTTCGATCCCCGCGACGTCAACTCGGCGGTAAAAAACATGGAGCAGAAGGCGTGCGAAGGCGCGGACCAGTCTGTAGCTCATGGGAGCACTAAGAGAAGACGCCGAAGCCGCGGAGCCCTTGCACGATCAGGTTGATCGCAGAGAGCGCAAGGAGAACGCTGATCACCGTGCGAAATGTCTCCGTATTCACGCGGCCTCGCACCCGAACCCCGATCGCCACGGCGAGGAGCGCTGGCAAAAGACTCAGCAAACCGACTGCGACACTGCTCCGATTATACAAGCCAAGTTGCCAAAACCCGATCAGTTGCACGGTAGCAAAGACCTGAATCACGACCGTGAGTGAGGCGACGAACTCGCGGGGGGGCAGCCGTTTGGAGTGAAGATACAGGGCCAGGAGGGGGCCCGCGATGGACGTCCCTCCGAGGAGCAACCCGGAGAGACCTCCGATCAGCGGCCCCATGAGCTTCACTCCGTGGGTTCGCGGGTTGTTTCCGAGCAAGCGATCCGCGCGCGCGAGAAAGAACAACACAACGCCGGCAATGACCAGGGCGAGCAGGTTCTGGTCAAGCGTCGCGAGCAGAAGATCCCCAACCACAACCCCGACGGCGCCCGCGATCATGACATCCGAGAGCTCCCGAACCACCAAGAGATCGCGGCGACAGGAGTAGAGGACGGCCAGGTTAGACAGGAACGCGGGGATGCTCATGATAACAACGGCTTGTCTGGCCCCGAAGAGACCCGCAAGGATCGGCGTCGCGAAGAGCGGCAGGCCAAAGCCAGTCACCCCCTTCACCAAGCCCGCGAATCCGAGCGAGAGAACGAGCAGGCCAAGCTCCCACGGACTCATGCGGAAGACGCTAACACGGAGTAGCCGAGGGACGTCAAGGCAAAGAAATTGAGGAGCTAACCCGCTGAAAATTAAACTCTTTAGTCCTTCGGCGAGGCGTCCGATCTTAAACAAGTATGAGGCTATCGAGTGTCAATCGGTTTGCCATTCTAAGCTTTCTCTGCGTTGTTATCCTGGCGCTTTCCATGGGGTTCGCCCTCTCTACGCTCTTAACCAGAGCGGTTTCCGAGTGGGAGTGGGAGAACACGGCAGCCCTGGCCCGTCGCCAGGCAGAGATCGCCGGCCTCGAACCGCTCTTCACGCTCCCGCTGACTCCGGAGACCCAGGGGCGGTGGAAGACCGAGCTCTCGCGCCTCTTCATCGGACTTCCAGAGGTCGTGAGAGTGAAAGTCTGGAACCGGGATGCCATAGTGCTGTGGTCCGACGACTCGGGTCTCATCGGTCAGCGGTTTCCAGACAATGATGAGCTTCAGCAGGCCCTCAAAGGGAACGTGGCCGTCGAGATCAAAAAGCTCGGAAAGTCGGAGCATGCGCAGGAACCCCCGAAATTCACGACCCTGGCTGAAGTGTATGTTCCGATCTTTTCCCCACGCGCGCATGAGGTGGTCGGAGTGATAGAGATCTACAAGATCCCGAACCGACTCCTCGCAACGATCGAGCTCGGACGAAGCATCATCTGGTTCATCTCTCTCGTCGGCGGACTCGCCCTCTACCTTGTGCTCCTCCCGCTCACTCGCCAGGTGTACGGGCGAGAAGTGCGTGAAACAACTCTCAAAGCAAACGCCCACAGGCTCGAGCAAGAGGTCGCCGAGCGGACTCAAGCGCTGCATCGCCAAACCGAACGTCTCACCAGGCTCAGCGGGCTGACCCAAACCGTCACGAGCTCTCTTGACACCCAACGCGTCTTCGAGGCAGTTGTCCAGGGCACACTGCAGCTCTTTCACGTTGCAAACGTTCGGCTCTGGGTGGTCGAACCGTCCACGGGAGATTCCGTCTTAAGCGCTACCGCCTCAGCGCCTGACTTACGGAAGGAGGTCGAGCATCTCCCCACCCGTTTCCCGAGGGGCCACTGGAACGTGGGATGGGTCATCGAGCATCAACAGCCGCTCTACACTTCGGATCTGACTCAGGGCTCTGACCCCTACATCGCTGAGCTGGCGAAGCGCATTGGGTTTGTTTCTCAACTCGCAGTGCCTTTGCTCCGAGGCGATCAGGCTCTCGGTGCGCTTGTCCTGAACACTCGCGAGAGACGAGAGTTCCCAGCCGAGGAGCAGAAACTCGTGAGCACCTTTGCTGCCACCGCCGCCTTAGCCATCGAGAAAGCCCGGTTATACGAGGAGACCCAACGGCGGCGGTGTGAGGCCGAGGAGCTGGCACAGGTGGCGCGAATGCTCAACGAGCGTTTGGGTGTTCAGGCTGTCGGAGAGCGGATCGTGGAGGGAGTCCGGAGACTGCTGAATGTCGTG
>DATEAO010000320.1:0-24742 GCA_035288345.1 Candidatus Methylomirabilota bacterium
CGTATCTCAATCGCCCGTTGATAGGCCTCGATCGCCTGGTCGTGCAGTCGCCGGGGGCTCGCCATGAAAAGGTCCCCAAGCGCCTTGTACGGCTCCGGGACCGACGCATCCACCTGGGTGGCCGCTCGGAACTGTGCCGCCGCCTTCCACCGATTCCCGAGCCTGAGCTGAGCCATCCCGAGATAGTAATGAGCCACAGCGAAATTCGGATCAATCTCTATCGCGCGGGCGAATAGCTCTGCTGCGCCTTCGTTCCCGGCCGTCGTTTCCGCCACAAACATGCGACGTCCCTTGACATATGCCTCGAAGGCCCGCCAGTTCTCTGTCACGATCGACGCGCGCCGGATGCGCTTCGCTTCGTCGGCGGACACCGCGACGCTGAAGCGATTCAGATACGCCAGCGCCACCTGCCCCACCAGATTGAAGAACTGATCCTCAGCCCCCGACATCGGCTCGATGCGTCCAGCTTCGCTCCCTCCCGCACGAGAACCGAGCAGTCGAGGATGGATCGTCCAGTGGCCTCCTGTCCGCTCGATCTCGCCGAAGAGCACTAGATCGGCCTTGAGCGCGCGACCGGCCACGAGGGCTCCCCGTTCGTCTACCGCTCCCTCAACACCAACTCGGGCAAGACGCGCGCGATTGATCGGCGAGACTGCGTGATGGTTTGAGAACGCGAGAGCAAGAAGCTCAGCGACCCCCTCTCCGACCCAGCCGTCTCCTTCGGCCCCTTTCACGGCAAACGGCAGAACGAGAACCGGGCGAGCACGAACCGTCTGCGCAGCCGCGACTGGGGGCAAGAGAATCGCCAGAAGAATAACGCTCGTGGTCCAGCGCCGCATCGCTGGTGCTCGATCGTTTTTTACCATCAAACATCCCTTCCCGCGCCGGCTCGCTGGCCGGCGCGCCGAACGAGGTTGGCCAGCCCACTCGGGCTGACTCGGCGGAGTCCAATCTCAGGAAGCAACAGCATGGTGGTGAGCCCAACCAACCACGGCCACAACTCCACGGGCACCCGCGATCGCCGTCGGGCTTGGAGAAAGGCATCCCGGGGCTCTTTGAGTTCGCTCCCTCCAGTCAGCTCCGCGAGCTCCCTCAAGAACCGCTCGTTCACCCCGAGATCCCTGAATTCCTGGGCATACGGCACCACCAGCCCCGCAATCTGCGAGCCAATCATCCGCTGATCTTTTCTTTGCGCCATTCCGACGAGATAGACCCCTTCTTGGTCCGCGGTGAACTTCCCTTGGTAGCGCCCGGGGCCGGTCTGTTGGAGATCGATCACGGTGCGGTGCTTGTCAGGCATCACCACCCCAAGTTGGTTGTCGAGGAAGTTGATGAACTCGCCTTTCTGATCCACCGCCTCGACAGTGACGACGCCCTCTTGCCCCCGACGCTCGACCGTCGCGACCGTATCGCTTCGTGAGCCGGTCCTAAGCACCCACCGAAGGGTTTGAGCCCAGAACTTGTTGAAGTCTCGCCACCGAACCCACAGGATCCCCCATTTGGGCTTGGCATCCGAGGTAAAAACAGCAGCCCGACCGAGCCCATACCGCCACGCCGCCAGGAGTGGATCTTCCTGGTTGGTCATGAGCAGCATTTCCGCGTTGGATTTTAGGCTCGTGGCGACGTATCCTCCCAGCGGCGGAGCGCTCCGCCAGTCGATGTCTTGCAGGATCTCGTGAGCCGGATTGGCGACGGTGGCTCGGAACGGCTGCTCCACCAGGATCGACTTCGAGGCCAGCTGCGTCTCCAGCGTGAAGATCCTCGGGATCGTGGCGGTCTCGTCGGTGAAGTAAAACCTCCCCTTCCCCCACTTGGCGATGTCATACATAAGCTGCACATCGGCGTCTGACCCGATCGCAACCGTCGAGACAGTGATCTTGTCCTTCGCCATCCGCTGGACCAGACCTGCAAAGTCACCACGAGTCATCTGGCCGTCGGAAAGAAAGATCACATGCTTCAGCACAGCGGGACGGTCAAAGAGCGCTTGGTACCCCTCCTTCATGGCGGGGTACCCATCCGTTCCCCCTCCCGCCTTGATCGTGGCAATCGCGCGCGAGAGCCCGGCTTTATTCCGCGCAGATTGAAGCGGCGCATCCCAGATCGCCTCAGTGTCAAAGCTCAAGATTCCCACCTCGTTCCGCTCATCGAGGAGCTCAGTCACCAGGTGAGCCGCTTCCTTCGCCACCTCCAGCTTGTTTACCTTGTCGTTGTCCCGCATCGCCATGGCCATCGAGCCCGAGCGGTCAATGACCAGCCCCACCGCGAGGCTCGGAATCTCCAACTTCTGCTTGACCTCCATGGTGACCGGGAGCGCCTCTTCGATCGGGGTGCGATAATAGCCGCCGAGCCCGAAGCTCTCCTCCCCGCCCACCATGATCAGCCCTCCGCCCTGATCGCGCACGTAGTCTCGGATCCACTCCATCTGACGCTTCGTGAGCTTGAGGGAGGAGACATTGGAGAGGATCACGCCGTCGTACGTCCGGAACCCACTCGGCTCCTTCGGGAGCCGGTCAGGCTCAGCCACTTCGACGTCAATGTGCTGAGACCTGAGCGCGGCCGTCAAAGACTGAGTCTGGGTTCGGTCCTTCTCCACGAGGAGGACCTTGGGCCGTCCCCGCACCACGACCGTTCCGATCGCTCGATTGTTCTCCTCGATCGTGTCCCCCTCCACTTCCAGATGGGCCTGATAGACATGGACTCCGCTGTGCTCCTGAGACTGGCGGTACGTCAGGACATTCTTCCCCTGCGAGAGGTTCACGATCTGGGATCCCACAAACTCGGCATTCCTGAATAAGGAGAGCCGACCCTGGGTCTCTTTCTGGCTCCATGCCACCACCCTCAAATTGAACGGCTCGCCGTACTTCACCTCGGGCGGAAGAATGACCTGCTCCACCACCACTTCTTGAGAAAAGGTCAACGGAAGAGGAGAATAGTAAATATCCACGCCCTGATCTTTTGCGGCCTGCGCCGCGCTCAACGCGTTTCCCCGGGTCTCCTGTCCATCGGTGAACAGAACGATCCGGCTCGCCTGTCCTTGAGGGAACGTGGCGATCGCCAGTTGAATCGCTTGCGCGACATCGGTGGCGCGCCCCGAGATCGGCTTGTCCGGAGGCTGGATCGTCGGTTTCAGCCGAAGCGGCTCACTAAGGAGCGCATCCTCGCCAAACGTGATCAGGCCGGCCTGGTCCCCTTCCCGCGCTCCGGAGACGGCCTGGTGGATCAGTCGATACGCCTGTTCTCTTGCGGCCAAGCTCACGCTGTCTGACTGATCCACGAGAAAGAGCACATTGACGCGGTCCACCCACCGGGGGAGTGAGGGGCGCAGAAGCGAGATCAGCAGGAGCAAGACAAGAGCGCTCCGTCCGGCCAACACCCAGCGATCCTGCACAGTCTGCGGGAGCTTCAGTCGCCCGCCAGTCTGGCGGCGCCAATAGAGGATCCCCTCCAGCACGAGGGCCAGGACCGCTAAGATCACGAACAGCGGCCAGAGCTCGAGCTGAACCGGCACCGCGTCGCGGCTGTCGACTCCTCGCCCCTCTGGGCTCGGCAACGGCTGCGGGACAATGTTGCTCTCCTCCTCATTGAGCAGGTTAGCCGCAACCGTGAGCTCACCGTTGGCAGTCTGGATGCGATAGATCCCCACCTCGCTGGTGTCTGCCACGCTGACAACGCCGCGGGTCACCTGCACGCGATTCGACTGTCCTCTTGGGGTCACCACCGTGGCCTGCTCGATGCCGTGCTCAACCGGCATCAGGAGGGGCTGACCAGCCACGACCTGAAAACTCCCAGTGTCCAAGCCCGCCGGATGAAGCCAGCGAAGCCCGTTGGAAAGAATCAGCGGGAATGCGACACGCAACGGGAGGTCGGTCTTAAAGAGATCGAAGCCGACCATCAGCGCTTTTCGTTGCGGCTCTTCGATCAGATAGACGAGGGGGCCCCCGATCGATTCCACCAGCGCTCGACCGGCCACGAGCGGGCGGACACGGAGAGCCTCTTCGATGGCCACCTTGGAGAGATCCACGTGGCGCATCACGGGATGGCTTCGATCCCAGTCCACGATCGGCGGCTGCTCGATCTCCCCGAGCAACTCGATCGGCACGTCCGACGGAACTGTGTTGACAAGAATGAATCTCCCGGCCCCCACTTTGGCTGGAGATGCATTATCAAGCACGACCACATCGAACCCGGCCATTCCGCCCGAGTACCCATCGGGGGATTTCACCTCGAGCTTCACCTGGGGGTCGGTCTTCAGCGCGTTTTCGAGAAAGAGGTTGCCTCGGGTGACCAACAAGACCCTTATCGGCTTGGGGGGCGGGATGATGGCGTGGGCGACGTTATCAACAGCAAGACCGTCCGCAGCGTCGAGAGTGACTTCGAGCAGTCCGTTCCCTTGATGAGTGAAGGGGATCACGAGCGACCGTTTCACGTTTGGATCAAGGGTCACTGCCTCCTTCGAGACGGGCTGCCTGTCAAGCGAAACCGACATGGTCAGGCTCATCGGTTCACTGCCGAAGTTGGCGAGCGAGACAAACGCTTGATAGCCATAGGCGTTAAAGTAGCTTTTCCGAATCGCGAGCTGCGTGATCCCCACATTCTGGCCCCTCCCACCGACGCCGATCCATTGGATCTTCGGGTCGTCAACCTGGGCGACCAGGCTGTGGGGGAAGGCCCCGTCAGTGAACACATAAATCCGGCTTTGGCCATCGTGAGCCGTCAACGATCGCGCGGTCTTGATCGCCCCACTCAGCCGGTTGGGAAGATCCTTGGCGCGAAGAGACTGGAGCGCTCCAATGATACGTTCGCGATCTCTACTAAATGGGACAACAACCCGCGGCGGCACGCCAGCTTCGATCACCATCACCTCTGCGCCGCGTCCAAGGCGGTTCACCAGCGCCAGGGCCTCCTTGCGAGCCGCCTCGAAGCGCGACGGATCGCGATCCGTGGCCTTCATCGACGCCGAGACATCCATGACCAGCGCGACTCGTTGGGCCCCGTGCCCAGTCACGGTGAGCGTCGGCCGGGCCAGCGCGATCGCCAACAAGACGAGGGCGAGCAGCTGCAGGATCAACAGGGGGTCCCACTGCAAGCGCTGGAAGAAGGTGGAGGCTTCGCGATCGCGGAGGACATGCTCCCAGAGCAACAGGCTGGAGACGCGGCGCTCGCGGCGTCGGACCTTCAGAAAATAGAGGAGGACCAGCGGGACAGACAGCGTGAGGAGCACAAAGGCAAGCGGGGAGAGGAAGCTCACTCGAGCAGTGCTCCCTTCAGGCGGCGGAGGAGAAGATCCTGGAGCGGGGTCTCGGTGATGACACGATGGTAACTGATCTCGTTCGCCACGCAGTACTGTTCAGCGCGCGTGAGGAACTCGTCACGTCTTCGGCGATAGTCACGGAGCGTCTCACCATCGATCGTCACCTCCCTCACCTCGCCGGACTCGACATCAAAGAGCCGGACATCTCCCCCGCCAGTCGGTTCAATCTCTTCAGGCGCGAGGAGATGGATCACGTGCAGGTCGAACCGCCGCTCTCTGAGGGCCCGAAGACCCGATTCGTACCCGCGAGGATCCAGGAGGTCAGAGATGACGATGGCGAGCCCGACCTCCTTGGCTCCCATCGCGTACTGTCTCAACGTCTGGTTTAACGAGGTCTCGCCGTGAGGAGAGAGCGAGGTCAGAAACTCTGACAGGGGGAAGAACTGGGTTCGCCCGCGGGTCGGCGACCAGCCCTCCATGAGCCGATCGCGGAGCACGCCGACACCGACCCGTTCATGGTTGACGAGTCCCACAAACGCAAGCGCAGCGGCCAGCTGCCGGGCATAGTGAAACTTGTTCGGCGCTCCAAAATCCATTGACGCTGAGCCATCGAGCAGGAGGTGAACGCAGAAATCCTCTTCGTCAACGAACAGCTTCACGTAGAGGCGATCGAGGCGACCGAAGACGTTCCAATCGACATAGCGCGGGTCATCGCCCATCTCGTACGGGCGATAGTCTGAAAACTCGACGCTTGACCCCTTGTGGGGGCTCTTCCGCTCACCCTTTACCCGCCCCCGGAAGGTCCGCTTCGAGGCAAACGCCGCCTGCTCCAATTGGGTGAGCAACTGATGATCGACCAGAGGATCGCCGACTGCTGTCGCCACGTTCGTTACCGCTCTTCGAGGGACTGGAAGTACTCTTTGATCTGGCTCTGATAATCGAACGGGATCTGCTCCCGCGCGATCGTTTCTTCCATCATCTTCCGATACTGAGAATAGACGCTCATATAGGGAAGCTGCGATGGAGTCCCGACCCCTTTTCCAAGGAGATTCGTGTCAAACGCCTCTCGTCGGCCTGGCCGGGCCTCCCCTTCAACGCCGAAATCGAGGGGTCGCTGGTTGAGACGAGCCGTTGGATCCCCTTTGGGGGTTGGGTTCTTCCCCCGACCGGGGAGGAGCCCTTCGCCTTCCCCCCAGTCGCCCTCATAACCTTCACCGCTGTGCCGACCCCCGCGCTCCCGTCCCCGGCCTCCACGATCCTGTTCCTTGCCGCCCTGTAGCCCTCGGCGTCCCCGGTCACGCTCGTCCATCGCGCGCATCTTCGAGAGCGCTCGCTCCATGGCAGACATCGCGCGATCCATCTGGCCTCCTTCCAGTGCCTCCATGCCCTCCCCGACGTCCTGCCCCCAGTCGCCACCTTTTCGTCCGAGCCGCTCCATCTCGTTCAGAAGCTCGCGGAGCTTTTCAGGCGAGATCTGATCGGGGCGAAGCCCGCCAAAGAGGGATTTCATCTGTTGAAAGACCATCCGAGCGGGCGAACGGGTGAAGTCTTGCCTGAGGTCCGGAAGCCGGTCGACCTGCTCCAGCATCCGAAGGCGGTCATCCCCACGCTTGAGGAAGCTGTTGAAGTCCGGTCGCTGACTTGACATCGAGGTGTCCTTGAAGGCCGCGGCGAGATCCCCCTGCTGGCGGGAGCTGGATCCTCCGGCCTTCGGATCGAGATAGCGCTCCACGGTTTCGACTTTGTCAATGGGCGATCGCTGGGCACGGGTCCGCCGATCGTCTTGCGCGAGCGGTTTGTCCTCCTTGCCGTCGGCGCTCTGTTCAGCGTTACGCGCAAGCTCAGGAAGCGAGCCGGTTGGAACGGGAATCGCGGGGGCAACAATCAGAATCAGCGAGAGCAGGAGAGGAATCGGGACGAGCCTCAGTTCGCCAGGCCAACGAAGCGGCACGGTCTTCCAGGGGTTGAGCGCTTGGATGCGCGTCGTGGTGTCCGAGAGGAGGGCTTGAACCACCAGGGGCTCGGCATCTCGATCGATCCAATCGAATGCCGTGGGCAAGCGATCCTGCAGGTTCCATTGCCGATCCGCGACACGCGCGGCATCGGTCAAGCTGAGCGGTAACAGGAGCCCGACGACTGCTCCGGTGAGGGTGCCGAGCACCACGATGATCGAGGCCGATACGAGCGCCGACGGGCCGAGCAGGCCTTTGAGCAGGAGCGGAATCAACGCCAGACTCACACCGTAGAACGCGCCCTTGAGCGCGTAGTAGAGCATTCGACGTTGCCTCAGCTGGCGGGCGACAGCCTGAACAAACTCCTTAAGGCGGGATTCCTGTTCCATTCACCGCTCCTCCACGCAGTCCGGTGCGCTCCTGGCGCTTACCGGACGAACACCTCCTTGCCCCGGCGCTGTTCGGCTTCTGCCGCTTCCGTCACCTGAACGATGACCTGATCGAGATCCACTCCTTCCGCTTCACCCTCGAAGTTCGGAATAATTCGATGACGCAGCGCCGGAAGGGCCAGGGCGCGGAGATCCTCGACGCTCACATTGTACCGCCCATGCGCGAGCGCGCGCACCTTTCCTCCAAGGACCAGCGCTTGCGCGCCCCGCGGGCTCGACCCGTAGCGAAGAAAGCGGCGCGTGGCCTCAGGTGCATAGTCACACTGCGGATGCGTGGTCATCACGATCATCGAGGCCAGGTCGCGGACGTGATTGGCAACCGGAACGGTCCGAATCAGCTCGCGGGAGCTCAGCACGGCCGGGCCATCCATGACATGCTGGATAGAGAAACTCCGAGGCTGCGTGGTCCGGTCGATGATCTCATTCAGCTCATCCAGCATCGGGTACTTGACCTTGAGCTTGAAGATGAACCGGTCCAGTTGGGCCTCAGGAAGCGGGTAGGTGCCTTCCATCTCGATCGGATTCTGCGTCGCCAGCACGAAGAATGGGTTGGGGAGCTGATGAGAGATGCCGGCGACGGTCACATGGCCCTCTTGCATCCCTTCGAGAAGCGCGGATTGAGTCTTCGGGGTCGCGCGGTTTATCTCGTCAGCCAGCACGATGTGCGCAAAGATGGGGCCCGGCTGAAACTGAAAGCGCCGCCGGCCGTCCGCATCCTCAACGATCATGTTCGTGCCCATGATGTCGGCAGGCATGAGGTCCGGAGTGAACTGAATCCGGGAAAAGGCGAGGTCCAGCCCTTCGCTGAGGGTCTTTACGAGCAACGTTTTGCCGAGTCCGGGCACGCCTTCCAGCAGCACATGCCCTCCGCAAAAAAGCCCGACCAGCACATCTTCGATGACCTCGTCGTGGCCCACGATCACCTTCTGGACCTCTGCTTTGAGCTCGCGAAACGAGTCGACGAAGCGCTGAATCTCTTGTTCTTGGCCCATCACCCTCTCCTTGCCCGGGATGTTACCCGATCAGCGTTTCAGCATGAGCAGTTCTGATACTACTCCTCTGTTGTACCTTGCAATTCATGTACCACCAAATTAAATGCGCTGACTGCCCCCTGCACGAAAAAAGACAACTAGCGAAATCTAAAGTCCGCTTATCGCACAAGCCAATTGGACGAATTGAGCCTGATGGGGAATCGATCCGCTCGCAAGGGGCAAAAATGACCCTGCACAAATTGCGTTGACCTTGGACAGGCGTGACGCGTGCCTCAGCGTTCGGCAGGATGAGGAAAATGCGTGCATCAGTGTCCCATCCTATCGGCTCCGCCGCCCTCTGTCAAAGATGCTTCACTGAAATTTGCCGGTACAGGCGGAGATAGGCATCGATTTCGCGCGAGCGGGGGAATTCCCGTTGGACTTTTTCCCGGGCTGAGGCGCCTATCCGCTGTCGTAGCTCAGGGTCGAGGAGCAGCCGCTCAGCCTTCTCAGCGCACTCCTCCTCCGTGGCAAAGAGAAGCCCGTTCACCCCGTCCTCAATCACTGATCGGTTCCCCCCAATGTCAGCCGCCAGAACCGGACGACCAACGCTCATCGCCTCCAGCACGGAGTTTGCCATACCTCCCTCGGACAGAGAGGTGTTCAGGACCACGTCAACCTGCTCGATCAGCGAGTGCATCTGCTCGTGTGGGACTACCCCCAAGTAGTGCGCCCACGGTCGATCACTCAGCGCTGAACGCAACTCTTCCCCCTCGTGCTCATCGAGGATCGGCCCTGCGTAGAGCAACCGCAACTGGGGGTGGCGGGGCGGGAGCTTCTCAAACGCTTCGAGCGCATACCGCGGACGCTTCACCGGCCGTATCCCTGCCGGGAGCAAGAACATCACATCCTCTCGCGTCACGGGAACTCGCTGCGAGAGCGGAAACGGCCGCCCGTCGGTGAGCCAGGCAGATTGGGGAATCACGAAAAATCTTGAGGCGAGATGTGGGAGCAGGCCCAAGACATTCCGCCGGATCGAGTCGTGAAACGCGACGATCGCGTCGGCCCGGAAGAGCACGTCCCTGACGGCGTCAGCGCGAGACGGATCCACGAGATCACAGTTCACATCGGTTCCTGTGACCGTCACGGCCAAAGGGGTCCCGCGCTGGGTGGCCAGCCGCTGGGCAACGGGCCCAGCCAGAAACGCGTGAAAGGCGTGGATCAGTTCCGGGGAGAACTGTTCGAGTCTCGAGCGGATATCAGCGTCGGAGAGCGTGGCAAGGTCGAGCACCAGGGGCGTCACGCCGCGGTGGCGGAGTCCCTCCGCGATTCTGCGGACCGTGATGGCGTTTCCACGGACTGACGGGAGATCAAATGGAGTGATGAGTGCGACACGCATGGGCAGCGCTTTGCAACCTCGTCAAGTCACACGAGCGAGCTGCTGAAAAATTCGCATGGATCTCACGCTAATGCTCGTTCCCCTTTGGCCGCGGCCGTCTGTCCGAAGGAGCTGTCAGCGGTCAGCTTTCAGCTCTCAGCACCGATCATATCCGACAAACTCACGTGCACCGGCTAACTGCTGATGGCTGAGTGCTGAACGCTACGGCGGGCGTGGCCCCCTTCGAGGAAATTAGCGTACACGGATCACCCCGTTGAAGCAATCCGCCCCGCCCAACTATTCCGATGTCACGCACGCCCGGAAGGGTTCCGGACGTCTCGAGGTTTCTATTTCAAATCGACCGCAGCCCTTCGGTTGCCCGGACTGATCTGCTGTGGTAAGGTGCATCATGGGGCGGCAGAGCGCGACAAGGAGCGATTTAGGGTGCGTTGCAAGGAAATTGTTGACCTGTTGGGGGATTACCTGGACGGCGATCTCGACCCTGAGACTGCCAAGGCGCTTGAGGCTCATCTCTCCGACTGTCACCCTTGCGTGTCGTTCGTCAATACCTACCGGGGAACCATCACGGCCTCCCGCAAGCTGCTCGTAGAAGACATCCCTCCTGAGCTGATCAGCCGGTTGCGCGAATTCCTGAACCAACGCTGCCGTTGACAGCGCGGGCGCCCGGGCTTCGCCCCGCCCGCGCTCCCGCAGAGATCGGCGTGCCGGTCAGATCAGCCGGCGGCGGAGCGCGCTGCTCAGCCAATCCACGAGCGTGACCATCACGTAGACTGCGAGGATCAGCGTCAGCAACTGATTCTCCAAGAAGAGACTGATCGCCACATGGATCCGCTGTCCTAAGCCTCCGGCTCCAACGAATCCAAGGACCGCGGCAGCCCGGATGTTTACCTCCCACCGGTAGAGCGAGTACGACAGGAACTGCGGGAGCGCCTGGGGAAGGATCCCGTAGAGCAGGATCGAGAGACGGCCCGCCCCGGTGCTCCCGAGCGCTTCGATCGGCCGCTGATTCACGTCCTCGAGGACCTCACCAAAGAGCTTGCCCAGCACACCGCCGGTGTGAAAGCCGAGCGCGAGCACGCCCGGAAACGGGCCAAGCCCGACGAGGAAGACAAAGATCAGCGCCCAGACGATCTCGGGGATCGTTCTGAACAGATTCAGGAGCGCTTTCGCCGTCCCGTAGATCCCCACTCGGATGCCTTTCGAGAGCGGTGAGAGGTGGTGACGCTCATGGAGGATCCCACGGTAGAGGAGCGTGCGTGTAGTCAAGACCGAGAGCGGGAACGCGATCGCCACCGCGAGCAGTGAGCCGAGGAATGAGATGGCGAACGTCTCCACCGCTCCGACCCCCGCCTCTCGCAGCATCGTCATCGAGAGATCGGGTGGAAAGAGTTTTGTCACATAGGTGGCGATCTGGCTTCGGCCTTCGCTCCCCAGCAGCATGCCGAGGTCGACCTGTGTGCCTCGGTAGCTCCAGACGATCAGGAGCACGAAGCCGGTGAGGATAAGCCAGGGCCACGGGGAGCGTCTGACCGCGTCCATCACCGGACCACTCGCGCGCGGATCTTCCCGCTCAGCAGATCCACGCTCGCGACCACGACGAAGAGCACCGCCAGGATCGTGATGACCTCATTGAACTGAAACATTCGCATGGAGAGCTCCACTTGCTGACCGAGCCCTCCGGCGCCCACAAAGCCGAGAATCGCCGACGCTCGGATCGCGCACTCCCAGCGATAGAGCGTGTAGGAGATCACGTTGGGCAATGCCTGGGGCAGGAGTCCGTACATCACGATCCCGAGCGTTGTGGCGCCGCTTGCGCGAAGGGCTTCCAGCGGTCGAGGATCCACCCCTTCCAGGATCTCAGAGTAGACCTTGCCGAGCATGCCGCCATAGGCGACTCCAATCGCCAGCACACCAGGGAACGGGCCAAGCCCGACCGCCCGCACGAACATGAAGGCCCAGACGAACTCGGGGATCGAGCGGAAGATCGAGAGCAGCCCTCGAGCCACGGCATACGGGAAAAACCCAAGAAGCCACCGGCGCTTCGCCTCGCGCCGTTCGTGGAGAATCCCACTCCAGGTGAGCGAGCTGGTTGCGAGCAGCCCGAGCGGGATCGCGAGAAGGCACGCCAGAAGCGTCCCAATCACAGAGATCTGGATTGTCTCGACAAGGGCCGGCCCGAGCACGGAAAGAAAGGACCGGGAAAGCTCGGGCGGGAACATCCCCCGGATGAATCGGCCGAGATTGGCTAAGGCTGCCGGCTCGAACAGGAGACGAGGGTCAACCTGGGCCACTCGAATGGAGAGGACGAGGGAGAGAAGAAAAAAGAAGACGAGCAGGTACGGGAACGCCGACTTACTTTGGAAGCGGCCGGCAGACCCCGCTGTCGGCGAGGAGTTCATTGAATCGCTCGGCCTGGATCTCCTCTTCCGCGTGACCGGCATAGAGGGCTCCCAGGAGCTCGTCACTGATTTTGTCGGGGGCGAGGTCAAAGAGCACGCGGCCATCCCGGATCCCGATGATCCGCGGGAAGTGCGCGAGGGCCAGCGCCACACTGTGGAGGTTCATCAGCAGGGTCTTGCCGGATTCTCGAGAGAGATCGCGAAGCAGTGTGACGATGGAGAGCGCGAGTGACGGATCCACAGACGACACTGGCTCGTCGGCCAAGATGACGTCTGGGTCCTGAACGAGCACGCGAGCGATCGCCACCCGCTGCTGCTGGCCTCCTGAAAGCTCGTCAGTCCTTGCGGAGAGCTTCTCAGGAATCCCAACCTGACCGAGGGCCTGACGAGCCATCGCGATCTCCTGAGGCCTGACGAGCGACGCGAACGCCTTGAGCGTTGACCAGCGACCGAGGTTTCCCGCAAGCACGTTGTGCACCACGCGAAGCCGCCCGACGAGATTGTGCTGCTGGTAGATCGTCCCGATCCTCCGGCGAGCCTGGCGAAGCTCGAAATCCGATAAGATCGAGACCTCCACGCCACCAAGCCGCAGCAGTCCAGAAGTCGGACGCAGCGTCAGGTTCAACAGACGGAAGAGCGTGGTCTTTCCCGCGCCGCTCGGGCCGATGAAAGCCACCTGCTCGCCCGGGCCCACGGTGAGCGTAATCTCGTCAACGGCAACAGAGCCGTCGCTGAAGACCTTCCTGACCTGGCCGAGCTCGAACATGATCACTTCAAGAGTCCGGCGGCGATCGCCGCCTCTTCTGTCCCTTTCCAATCCTCGTCGTGGGCCCTGATGTACCTCTTGGTGCGGTGGAGATCCAGGAGCCGTTTGTGCTCCGGGTTCTGATAGTCGAGCTTGAGCAATGCGGCGGTGATTCTCTCCTGAAGCCCTGTGTCAAGCTCACCCCTGGCAGTCCAGACATAGTCCACATACGGTGGCGTGGTCCAGAAGACGTTCACTTTTGCGAGGTCCGCCTTCCTGGTCTCGACCAGCTTCTGCCAGACCAGAAAGTTCAGCGCGCCGGCATCGACTTTCCCGGATTCGACCCAGAGCGCGGTCGCGTCATGGGCCCCCGAGAACGCCGCCTGCTTGAAGTCCCTCTCGGGGTTCAGGTTGGCCTTGAGGAGGAAAAAGCGCGGCATCAGGTGGCCGGAGGTGGACGAGACCGAGCCGAACGCGAACGTCTTCCCCTTGAGGTCAGCCAGTGAGTTGATGCCTGATCCGGGTCGAGCGATAAAAACCGACTTGAACTCCGCGTCTTCCTGACGAAGCACAAGCCGCTTCGCGGTTCCGTTCGTCCTCCTCACGGCCTGAACCGACGTGAACCCGCCGTACCAGACCAGGTCCAGCTTCTTCGCGGCCAACCCTTCTACCGTGGCGGCATAGTCCACCACGGGGGTGAACTGGACCTTCATCTTGAGCTCCTTCGAGAGATACTCGACGAACGGCGCGTAAATTCGAAGAAGCTCGTTCGGGTTCTCATCAGGGATTGCGGAGACGCGAAGGACCTCCGGGATTTCGGCAATTGTCGTGAGCGGGATAGCAAGGAGGAAGAAAAGAAGAGCCACCGCAATTGAGTATCTGCGCATTGTGTAACCTCGCGGTCAAGAGAGTTTCGGGGTTAGGACGAGGGATATCGTATCGGAGATTCTAAAATGGTCAAATCGGAATTGCCGATCAGGACCGGCAGTCCAGAATGGTAAATCCGATGGCACTGCAGCTACGTTTTAGACTGAGGGACGGAGAAACGTCAGGAAGGCTTCGGCCAACGGTGAGCGCGTTCGTTCTCTGTGGGTCACGACGTAGAAGTAACGTTGAGCGTTGAGACCCTGGACCTTGACGCCCCAGAGCAGCTTATGTTTGCACTCTTCTCCAACCGCGCGCTTTGAGACGACCGAGAGCCCCACCCCAGCTTTCACCGCCTCTTTGATGGCCTGGGTGGAGCCCATCTCGCCGATGACCTTGAGCGACTCCCACTCGATCCCGGCTTGCTCCAGCGCCTGCTCGATCGAGTGGCGGGTCCCAGATCCCTTTTCACGGATGACAAGGGGAGCCGCCCTCAGCTCCCCCAGCGTGACCGAGTCCTTCCCCCACCAGGGGTGGTGTGGCGGCACGATCAAGACCAGGTCATCGGTCATCAGCTCGGAGTATTCCAACGACCGGTGGTTGATCTTCGCGCCCACGACACCAAACTCCACTTGGCCTTCTTTGACGAGGTCCAGAATCCCCTGCGTGTCTCGAATCAACAGAGAGACCGAGATCTCGGGATATTTCTCTTTGAAACGACCGATGAGTGCTGGAAGCACATATTCGCCGGGAATGGTGCTGCCACCCACCGCCAACTCCCCGGCCATCTTCCCGACGAACTGGTCGATGGCGTGCTTGGCCTCGAGATTGAGACTCAAGATCCGCTTCGCATACCCGAACAAGAGGTCGCCGGCGCGGGTCGGAATCGTCTCACGCCCCGTCCGATCAAACAGCTTGAGGGAGAGCTCATCCTCGAGCAGACCGATCCGCTCGCTCACAGTCGGCTGGGTGAGAAAGAGGGATTGGGCGGCTTTTGAGAAGCTTCGAAGCTCGTAGACCTTGGCGAAGACCTCCAGCTGTCTCAGATCCATCGTCGCGTGGGCGCGCCAGCGCAGTTCGCCTGCGCCGAGATCAATTCCTTGCTATTCGAGTCCTGAAGTCACTGAGGCGTGAGGGTGGAATCGCGTGTGAAATCAGTGGCTGGCTCCGCATGAGCACGAGGAGCAGCCGCAACTGGAGGCCACGAACATCTCCTTGCTCTTCACACCGAAGAGTGAAAGCGTGCGACGCACGTTCACGTTCCGGCACGCGGGACACTCAATGGTTCCGTGGTCGGACACCAGCTTCTCAAAGTTCGTCCCGCACTGCGGGCACAAGTATTCGTAGATGGGCATCCGTGATTATTCACCGCCCCGCTGGACGTAACTCTTTACGAACTCTTCGGCGTTTTCTTCAAGGGCCTCATCGATCTCGTCGAGCAGCTTATCGAGGTCCTCCTTGATTTTCTTCCCCTTTTTCGCAATCTCGGGGCTCGCCTTAGACTCGTCACCGGACTCGGGGGGTCCCTTCGGTCGCTCAACCTTTGTCTTCTGTTCGGCCATGGAGTACTCGCCTCCTTACTCCCCCAGATTGACTCTCGGGGGTCACACCTTGGGCAAGACAATCCCCTGCTGTCCCTGATACTTCCCTTGCCGATCCGCGTAGGAAACCGCGCACACCTCGTCGGACTCGAAGAAGAGCACCTGCGCGATTCCTTCATTGGCGTAAATCTTTGCCGGAAGCGGAGTGGTGTTGGAAATTTCCAGCGTGACAAATCCCTCCCACTCCGGCTCGAACGGAGTCACGTTGGTGATAATGCCGCAGCGGGCATAGGTCGACTTCCCCACTGTGATGGTCATGATGTTGCGCGGGATCTTGAAGTACTCGACCGACCGTCCGAGCGCAAACGAGTTGGGCGGGATGATGCACACGTCGCCCCTGAAATCGACGAACGACCGCAAGTCAAACGCTTTAGGGTCCACGATCGTCGTGTTGATGTTCGTGAAGATCTTGAACTCATCCGAGATCCGAATGTCGTACCCATACGACGACAGCCCGTACGAAATCGTCCCCTTCTTGCCCTGACGTTCCTCGAAGGGCGCGATCATTGCTTTGTCGAGCGCCATCCGCTTGATCCATCGGTCTGACTTGATCACTGGCTACCGTCCCTCGCTCCCCTCGTGTGTGTCAATGGTAGACTTGGGCCTCTTACGGAGTCAAGTCCTTTTCCCGTTCTCTCAGAATCGGACGCTTGATTTTCACGGCATGCTTGCATCTCATCGAGCGCCTCTCGACACGATCCGCCACATCATCTTGCGGAGCGCGCGGCCAAGGGGTCGGAATAGGACAGAATCGGATGACCGAACCACTCGCGCCGTTCCAACTTCATGCCTATAGAGTCGGCAAAACGGCACGCATGGCAAAGCTTGCAGTGTGGCGTATAGGAATAACCATGAATAGTTGGAACGGTTCTAGACTAGAAGGGCGTCGAAAACACCCCGGGCCTTTTTCAGCAGCCTGCTAGAGCTAGAAGAGTTGCGGCTGGGCGACGATGGTCCAGGGGGTCGCCCTGGGCGGGAGGACCTCCTCGAACCGGCGCGCCTCGAAGCGAAAATTTTTCTCAATCGCGGCAGGCTCGGTGACACTGTCCCGGCCGGAGAGCGAGAGCTCGGCCACCATCGTGAACGCATGGGAGCGGTACCGGCGGATCAGCGCTTGGAAGAGCCGAGGAGGGGCGGGAACAATCAGTCGGCGCCCTCCACATCGTTGAGCAAGTCGCCTGAGCAACTCTCGGTACGAGAGGATCTCGGGTCCCCCCACCGCGTACGTTCGTCCCGCGGCGTGGGGGTCCTCGACGCAGGCGATCAGGCATCGGACCACGTCGCCGACCCACACAGGCTGGAGCTTGATCCGACCGAAGCCAGGGAGCAGCAACGGCAGCGCGCGCCGCAGGCGACGAACCAAGAGTGAGAGGAAGCGGTCTTCCGCCCCGACAATCACGGACGAGCGAAGCACGGTAAAGCCGAGCCCGCTGCGCTTCACCGTTTCTTCAGCCAGCCATTTGGAGTAGGCGAGCGGCGTCGCTTTGGTCGGGTTCGCCCCCAGGACGCTCAACAAGACGATCCGCTTGACCCCTTGGTTGCGAGCTACCTGGATGAGATTGACGGTGCCGCCGTAGTTGACGCGGGTGAGATCGAGAGGGGCCAACCCGTTTGGCGTCGAGGCTAAGTGGACAATGCATTCCACTCCTGAAAGGGCGCGCTCGATGGAGGCAAGGTCGTTCAGATTTCCGGCCACCCACTCGGTCTTGGAATGAACAGGAGCAGGAGTGGTCGACCCGTTGAGGCATCGGAGTCTGTAATCCCGAGCCGCCAGGGCCCGAACTAACTCGCGCCCCACAAAGCCAGAGGCTCCGGTCACAAGAATGGTCATGGCCTTGTCGTGCTGGTCACCTCCCTGAAACCGCGGAGACGCTCCGATTAAGGCTCGAGAAACGCGGGGGTCCTCTGTCCGGTTCGGCCCCCTCGTTTCTGATAACAGTCTCGGCAATAGACTGGCTTCCCGGGAGTGGGTTTGAAGGGAACCTGAGTTTCTTTGTTGCACGACGAACAGATGGCGGGATGCGATGGACGCTCGCCAACCCCGAACCCTTCACGCTCACTCGGGCGGCGAGACGTTCGGCAGTTACGGCAGCGTGAGGGTTCATGCTGAAACCCCTTTTCCGCGTAAAACGCCTGCTCGCCGGCGGAGAACAGAAACTCTTTCCCGCAATCCCTACACACCAGCACCTTGTCCTGGAATTCCATCACGCAATCTCCTTACTTGGACCGGTTGGGAACATTGACCAGACCCCGCGCCCTGCGGGAGTGATGGGACTCACCTCCTTTGGATGGAGCAGTCTCGCCTCATTGGAGTATTGAACGACGCGCCGGCAGATCCAGAGAGTCTCTGTACGAGAAAGAACAGCCCAGCCCTGTGAGCAGTCAGCATGAGTGTTGCAGTTTGGAAGGCCCGTGAACTCTATCCGCTATCTTGCGTGGAACCGCGATCCTCCAGCAGTTCGGAGGGCGAAACTTGCCAGCACCTTAGCAGATGCTCGTGCCCTCGTCAACAGTCTTTTCCTTCAAGCCTGGAGCTGACCGGACGCCTCCCTATTCGTGCTCGGCGTGGGCGCCGCGAAGGTCGACCGCAACGACTTCTACGCGACCGGAGAGCGAGAGGGCAGGCAGCAGTTTCCGGATCGCGTCAGCGACGTGTTCCGGATTGCGATCAACCACACTCAGGATCGATGGGCCGGCTCCGCTCAGGACAGACCCCAGGGCGCCCGCAGATCGCGCTTCAGCCATGACTGCATCCATCCAGGGGAAGAGCTTGCGTCGATAGGGCTGGTGGAGGCGATCGTCCATTGCGACTGTCAAGAGGTCTTGCCGTCCCTGAGAGAGCGCGGCCAGGAGGAGGCAGGCTCGGCTCACGTTGAAAACCGCGTCTGCCCGCGAGACTGTTTCAGGAAGAAGTGCTCGCGCTTCAGCAGTGGACCCTGCGCGGTCGGGAATGCAAACCACCCATGAGAAGGAGGCCGCGACCGGGAGCTTCACGGCTGCGATCCGGTCATTGTTCCAGCAGGAGACTGTGAGGCCTCCCAGAAACGCGGCGGCCACATTATCGGGGTGTCCCTCTTGTTGCGCTGCGAGCGCCAGAACCTGATCGGCATCCAGCACGTCGCCAAGCAGCGCATTCGCGCCGACAATGCCCCCCAGCCACGCCGCTGCGCTTGAGCCAAGCCCTCGGCTCGGAGGGATTTGATTCCGCATCGAGACGCGAAGCCCGCGGAAGGGCCGGCCGAGCGCTTGATAGACCGCCCGCGCGCCTCGCACCACCACATTCTGCTCGCTCCTGGGCAGGGTGCGCGCGCCTTCGCCTGCAATCGTCACCGTCACCTGCTGATCCTCCTCGAGGAGAATCTCATTGTGCAGCGCGAGGGCGAGCCCAAGCGTGTCAAAGCCCGGACCCAAGTTCGCGGCGCTCGCAGGAACGGTGACCCTGATTCGCGTCATTGCTTGAAGATGTGGGATGTCGGGTTTTCGGATCTCGGATCTCAGATCTCGGATATCAGATAAATATCGGAGTTCACACAACCGACATCAGAAATCTGACATCTGTGATCTGACATCCTACTTACAGGCGTTTGAGCAGCCAAGCCGGGGTGAGCGAAATTGCGTAAGAGTTCAGCACGATGAAGTAGTTCGTGAGGACAAGGATCCCCACAACAATCAAGAGCGCTCCCGCGGCGCGTTCCACCACGATGATGAATGGACGGAAGCGCTGAAAGGCCTTGAGGAATGCGCTCAAGGCGAACGAGCTGAGAAAAAATGGGAGCGCCAGTCCGGCCGAGTACGCGGCCAAGAGGCCGACGCCGGTGTTCATGGTCTCGGCGGTTCCCGCCAAGGAGAGGATACTTCCCAGGATGGGACCGACGCACGGGGTCCAGCCGATCGCAAAGGTCACCCCGACGATGATCGAGCCGATGTAGCCTGCGGGTTTGTTCTGGAGCTGGATCTGCCGTGTCCGCCCGAACATGCGAACGGGAATGAGACCGGCGATGTACAGCCCGAAGAGGACCATGAGGCTGCCGCCGGCCCGACGAATCCAATCCCGGTATTCAAACAGAGCCTGGCTTGCCGCGCTGAACGATGCGCCGAGGAGAATAAAGACCAGCGAGAAACCGAGGATGAATGCGATGGAGTGGCTCAGCACGCGCACGCGATCCCGGGCGCTAAACCCCTTATGGAGGCGATCCACGGACATCCCGGTGATGAATGAGAGGTATGAGGGAAAGAGTGGCAGGACGCAGGGCGAGAGAAACGAGAAGAGCCCCGCGCTAAACGCCACGAATACGCCCAGTCTTCCCATGAGAGTTCCCTTCAGCGCGACGCGATCAGCGTCCGGACCAGCGTGTGGGCTTCGCTGCTGTTCCACACGCGCGGGCCAAGCGCCATCGCCAAGATCTTCCCGTCTTTGTCGATGAGGAACGTTGACGGCAGCGCGCGAACATCAAATTTTTCCGCAATGGCTATCTTGGGGTCAAGCCCAATTGGAAAGGTGAGACCGTGCTCTTTCACGAATGGCTTCACCACGCTCGCGCCTTCGGCATCAATCGACAAGCCAATCACAACGAAGCCCTGAGCCTTGTGACGACTATAGAGCTGCTGAATGGCCGGCATCTCCTCGCGACACGGGGTACACCAAGTCGCCCAGAAGTTTAGCATAACGACCTGTCCTCGGTACTGCGCGAGTCGAATCGGTTGTCCCTCCAGGGTTTCGACGGTGAAGGCGCTCGCCTGGGTCGTTTTCCGAGGACGGATCAACTCCAGGGCTTTGAAGGGATCAGGAGCGGACCCAATCAACACCAAGGCAGCCACAAGCGCCGCAACTGGACGAAGGGAGTGCCCGAACAATGGCATGCATCTAATATACGCAACGATCTGCCGGGGTGTCACTGGGATTTTCCATTTGTGATCAGGCGCCCCGCCACTGTACCGTATCAAGGTATAAATCAAGACGATTATGACGATGACCCCAAAGGCCGCCCGGGAGGGAGCGTTTATCCTGGCAGTCGCAGCCGCGACCCATATTCTCCACGATGGTCTCACAAACTCGCTCTACCTCATCTTCCCCCTTCTCCGGCAGGAGCTTCATCTCTCACTCTTTCAGGTCGGGCTGATGAAGAGCAGTTATGCCGGCGCGCTCGGATTCGGCCAAGCGCCGATGAGTCTCCTCGCGTCTCGAACCGGCGAGGGGCCGCTTCTGGCGCTCGGCACGTTTGGGTTGGCGCTTGGGTTCATGCTGTTCGGGTGGGTCCCGACCTACTGGGGAATTCTGCTCGTCCTCCTCTGCGCGGGAATCGGCGCCTCGGTCCAGCATCCGCTCGCGTCCTCTCTGGTCTCGCGCGCATTCCAATCCGGGAGCTATCGACTCGCGTTGGGGACCTACAATTTCTCCGGAGATATCGGCAAGCTCGCGATTCCCGGCCTGGTGGGATTCGGTCTCGCCTCGTTTGGGTGGCGCTGGCCCGTGACGCTTCTCGGAGCGTTCGGGCTTCTGGCTGCGGGACTCCTCTGGGTCGCGATTGGCCGAGCCCGGCCTGCTCCGCTGGAAACCTCCGCAGATTTGCACGGGGGAGTCTGGGGGATTCGGCATCGCCATGGCTTTCGAATCCTCGCCAGCCTCGGAATGCTCGATGATAGCGGGCGCACGGTGACGCTGACGTTCCTCCCGTTTCTTCTCCTTCAGAAGGGAATGACCACTGGAGAGATCACCGTCGTCCTCATGCTCCTCTTTGCTGGTGGGGCCACGGGGAAGTTCGTCTGCGGGTGGCTTGCTGAGACGGTGGGCGTGGTGAGAATGATTATTCTCACAGAGGCTACCACCGCGCTCCTGCTCTTGCTTGTTCTCTTCTCGCCACCGAGCCTCATTCCGATCCTCGCGCTTCCGTTGGGGCTCGGGCTCAACGGGACCTCGTCGCTCCTTTACGCGACCGTGGCGGAGATGGCGGTCCCGGGACAGGAGTCGCCAGCGTTCGGGCTCTACTACACGCTGGTGCTCGGTGTCGGGGCGCTCGCGCCATCACTCTTTGGCTTCGTGAGCGATCTCACTTCGGTGAGAGTCGTCCTGATGATCCTCGCCGCCCTCCTGCTTGTCACCATTCCGCTCGCGCTCAGACTTCCCAGTGCGGCGAGGAGTCTTCCAGCACAGAAGACTTCACTGACCGGGCACAACTGAGTGCAGCGCGGGCACCCGGCCCTTGACGCCGTCGGTGTCAAGGGCACGCCCGCGCCCTTGAGCTTGCGCCCACGGAGCTAGCGCTCGAATACGGCTGCGCCACGCCCGCGCTGGCGCAGAGTTCAGCCGATGCTCGGTGCCGGTTTGCCGCGATGACTCTGCTTCCACGCTTCGTTCAATCGGTAGACGAAGAAGAGCAGCTCGGCCACGGCTCGATACAGCTCGGGAGGGATCTCGCGCTGCAGGTCAAGCGTTGAAAGCGCCTCGACCAGAAAGGGCTCTCTCCTTACCGGCACGCCGTGCTGCTCGGCAAGCTCGACGATCTGATCCGCCACGCATCCTTCCCCTTTTGCGACGAGACGCGGAGCCGTGTCTCGTGCCGGGTCATAACGAAGCGCCGTGGCTTTTCGCCTGACAAAGCGAGGAGGCTGAGGGGCGCGTGGGCTATTCATACACGCGCGTCGAGCAGCGGCCGGGCCAAAAGCCGGGACGGCTTGAGCGGGCCGAACGCCTCGGGTGTGTCGGGGACCACGACGGCCTGGAGCGCCTTCACCTGAAGACCATGCTGCTCCAGCCCTGACCGCAGCTCGTCCAAGCGGGCCGTGACAAACTCGGCCACCGCACTCTCGGATGAGGCGAGATAGCAGGAGACTTCGTCACCGCTGATTCGAGCCAGCACGCGCAGCGGGCCCAATGCATCAGGCCTGAGCTGCAGTGTTACCTGAGTGGCGGGAGATTCCGATCCATCTTCTCCGCCTCCTCCGTCTTCCTCTACCAAGATCTCCACCGCATCCCATCCTTCCTGGCCGTGCAGGGCAACCTCGAAGAGGAGCTGGCCGTGCGCCATGGCCAGGACATTCAGGCCCTGACGCGCTTCAACCTGGCCGAGTGTCTGAGCCGCCACCTGTCTCAGCTCTTCGGAGAGCGAATCGGCGACCGAGCTCTGGAGCAGTCGCGTCAGAGCCACTTTCAAGTCAGTCCCTATCGCTGACCCTGCTCTCGCGCTTTGGGGATCAAGGAGCTGCAGAAGCTTCCGCTCAACCGGGTCTGCAACCGAGTGGATCGCTTTGCGGATGGCTTCGGGTGTCACACTGCGAGGGTCCACGGTCGACTCAGCGAGCGCTTTGGAGAGCCCGTCGATAAGCTCAGCCATCTCGGGCTTGGCAGCGAGGAGCTGCGCGACTCGGCCGCTGAGCGGATCAGCATCGGGAAGGAGACGTGGAGTCAACTGATTCTCCCCTGTGCTCAAGCGCGCTTTCGCTCCTGTCTGGTCGCCAGCGTCGCTCGACTCCTCGAGAGATCCTGCCATCCGAGCACTCACTCGTTGAGGAGCCGAGGGGTCTTGCGCGGTCGACTCGCCCATTGACGATGATCCGACGAGCGATCCACTGGCGGCCTTCTTGAGAGAAGGCGCCGATGCTGCTCCGGGCTGGATTGGCTGTTGAGGAACAGCTTCACTCAATGAAGCAGTCGTTGCTGGAGACGCTTGCCCACCACCCTCAGCGTTTGCGGCCGGCATGCTTGCGACCCCAGAATTCCCAGCATATTTCGACGTTGTATTCGTGCTCAATACCTCTCCCTCGGGGGTGATGGATTCAGAAACCGCCGGCTCTCCGGAGAAGAGAGGCTTGAGCGCGCTGATGAGAGCATCGAGTTTCGCCATCAGCGGGACGAATCTTCCCGGCGAGGAAAGCGCCGGAGAAGCCAACGAGGTGAGAGGCAGCTCAGGCGGCTCGTTTGAAACCAGTTGAAGCGTGACTTCTGGAGACGTCGAGACCAGCCGGAGGGTCAGTGTGGCGCCGGGGCGCAGGCTGAGGGCGCTCTTGGCCTGGACCGTTTCACCCCGGAGCGAGAGGAGCAGTGTGCCGTCGTCGGCGGCTTCGACCACGGTCCCCCCAATCTCGTCTCCGAGAGCCAGCCCAGCCAGAATTCGGCCGAGCCGTTGGTCGCTCTTCAGAGAGAGGGCGAGCGAAAGGAGCTTCGGATCAAACCAGACAGGGAGACCCGCCTCAGACGGCTGCATACCGATCTCATCGGCACTCTCAGCCAATCTGCCAAGTGGTTTTGCAGCGCGGGCGGCCGCACCCGCAAGCACAGGGCTCTGAATGCACGCGAGCGCGGGCGGGCGCAGGGGGTGTTCGAGCGCCGGCTTCGCCGACGCAGACTAGGACTAGGGGGAGGTTCGGAAGGGGGATGTGCCCCCTCCGAGAAAAGCCCGGGTGCCCGCGCTGCAATATCGCCCCCCTCCGAGTGCTACTCCTGGCCCTGGAGGAGGAGCTTCACCACCTCTGGCGTGATCTCGCGGGCGCGCTGATCAAGCTCGGCCTCCGTGAGGTTGGCGATCGGGTGAGGCATGATCAGAAACTTGTAGTGGGGCACGCCCCAACTTTCCGCCATCGCCCGGCCGGTTGCTTCGAAGACGTCGGTCACTATAGAGGCCGAGGGCAATCCGTTCTTCTCGAAGAGGATTCCGTCGAGCACACTGCCCGACGAGCACGACCCTCAGTCCCCGATCCCGGCGACGACCAGATCGACCTCCCGGCGAAACTCGTCGATGATCTCCTGGTGCGCGGGAACGCTGGAGTTGTGCTTCCGCCTGAGAATGGACTGCTCCACTCCATACTCCTCCTGCAAGATCTTCCCGATCCTCATCAGGAGAAGATCGGAGTTGTACTTCGTATTCTCCACGAGCCCGACTCGCTTCCCTTTCAGTGATTCCGGTCGCGCGACATAGGTAACTGGTTGCTCACGAGGCGACGTGGTTGGATCGAAGACTTCGATCATGCTCTCATCCCCTCTCTTTAATCAGCTTCGTGACGCTCTCGGAGGCGCGTTTGCCCCCCCATCCAGGAATGTACGCGGAAAAGGCGCCGGCCCTCCCACCAGCGGCCACTACAATGAGGTCGTCCGGAGATTTGAGCAGCGGTCTCATG
>DATEAO010000321.1:0-3162 GCA_035288345.1 Candidatus Methylomirabilota bacterium
GACCGAATCCCCCCGTTCGAGCGCGAGCTTCGCTTGCGCAAGCTTTGGGGGAGGTTCGGAAGGGGGGCGTGCCCCCCTCCGAGGAAAGCCCGGGTACCCGCGCCGTAATCAAAGCCCGCGGACGCGCTCCACTCCTATCACGTCTCTCACCTCTCTGATTGCCTGCATGATCTCCTGAAGTTGCTGAAGGCCTGCCACCTCAATCACGAAGTGGTTGATCCCCTTTCGCTCGGGAGTCACCGTCACTTCCGCTTTAATGATGTTCCCGTGGCGAGAGGAGATGACCCCGGTGATCTCGGTCAATAACCCGGGCCGGTCGCGCCCAATCAGCACTGCGATGCGCACCGGATGCGCCACGTCAGGGGCGGTGTTCCACTCGACGGTGACGGTTCGGTTGTTATCGACCGCGTCTCGCACCATGTTCGGGCAGTTGCGCGTATGGACGGTGAGGCCCCGGCCCCGGGTGATGAATCCGACGATCGGGTCCCCGGGCACCGGCCCGCAGCATTTGGCGAATCGCACCATGAGCCCATCCACGCCCGAGACCGTGACACCTCCATCACCCTTGCCTGGAACTTTCTGCGGGGGACGGGTCTTGGGTTCCTGCGCTCGCCCTTCTTCGAGGAGCTCCGGCGGCACCAGCTTCGCGATCACCTGGTGGACCGAGGTCTTTCCATACCCGATCGATGCCAAGAGGTCATCGACCGACGGAAGGCCGAGGTCCGAGGCGATCCGCTTGACCTCGTCGGAGCTGAGCAGGGTCGCAGGGGAGAGGCGGTATTTTTTTGCTTCGCGCTCGAACTGCTCGCGGCCGATTGCGAGCGACCGTGAACGCTCTTCGACCTTGAGCCACTGATTAATCTTCGTCCTGGCGCGGGAGGACTTGACGATCTTCAGCCAATCGCGGCTCGGATGCTGGGTCGGCGACGTCAGGATCTCGACGATATCCCCCTGACGGAGCGTGTAGCGGAGCGGGACCAGCTTGCCGTTGACCTTGGCCCCGACGCAGTGCAGGCCCACCTCGGTGTGGACCGCGAACGCGAAATCGATCGGGGTGGATCCTTCGGGGAGCGCCTTGACATCACCCTTCGGCGTGAAGACGTAAACCTCATCCGGGAAGAGATCGACCCGCACCGTCTCCATGAACTCGCGCGGGTCCTTCATCTCCTGCTGCCATTCGAGCACCTGGCGGAGCCAGACAAAGGCCTGATCAAACTTGCCGCGCTCGCCCTTCTTCTCTTTGTAGAGCCAGTGCGCCGCGATCCCCTCTTCAGCGATCCGGTGCATCTCCACTGTCCGGATCTGGATCTCCACCGGATCGCCCTTGGGACCGATGACGGTCGTGTGGAGCGACTGGTACATGTTCACCTTTGGCATCGCGATAAAGTCTTTGAAGCGCCCGGGCACCGGCTTCCAGAGGGAGTGGATCATCCCGAGGGCCCCATAGCAGTCCCTGACGCTGCCGGTGATCACGCGCACCGCAGTGAGATCATAGATCTCGTCGAACTCTCGCCCCTGTTCGTGCATCTTCTTGTAGATCGAGAAGAAGTGCTTGGGGCGTCCGGTGATCTGCGCCTCGATCCCCACCTCGCCTAATTTCTTCTGGATAATAGAGATCACCTGGTTGATTTCAGCCTCGCGCTCCAGCCGGCGCTTGGCCACCCGCTTCTGGAGATCCTGATAGGCGTCGGAATGCAACGCCCGGAGGGCCAGGTCTTCGAGCTCAGCTTTCACTTTCGCCATCCCGAGACGGTGCGCCAACGGCGCATAGATGTCCAACGTCTCGTCCGCCACCTTCTTGCGCTTCTCAGGGGAGAGGTAATCAAGGGTGCGCATGTTGTGCAGCCGATCGGCCAGCTTGATCATCAGCACCCGGATGTCCCGGGCCATCGCCACGAGCATCTTCCGGAAGTTCTCGGCCTGTCGCTCCTCGCGGCTTGAGAACTCCAGCTTGCCGATCTTGGTGACCCCGTCTACAAGCTCGGCGATCTCCTGACCGAACTCCCGGCTGAGATCTTCCTTGCTCGTTTGGGTGTCCTCGAGAACATCGTGGAGCAGTCCGGCCGTTACCGTGGTGACATCCATCTTGAAATCGACCAGAAGCCCAGCGACCTCAACCGGATGAGAAACATACGGCTCGCCTGAGGCACGCTGCTGCCCTCGATGGGAACTTTCAGAGAAACGGTAGGCGCGCTTGACCAACTCCAGGTCAGCGCCTGGCTGGTACTTCGGAATACCGGTCATCAAGTCTTGCAGTTGCTTCACCCGGCTGCCACTCCATGAGGCCTCTGCCCCTGCGCTGCCGACAGGCAGAAGATATAGTCTTATATCTTCTCACCATTATGACGCCTTCACCACCGCTTTTTTGACTCGATGCGCTCTCGCCTCCGCCCAGGCTGTCCAATCCACAATGATGGAGCCGGCGATGTAAATTGTGGAGTAAGTGCCGGTGACGGTCCCGACCAGCAGCACAAAGGCGAAGTCCTCAAGCACCTTGCCTCCGAAGACAAACAGGACGGCGGTTGACAGAAAGACGGTGAGCGCTGTGAGGACGGTCCGAGAGAGCGTCTGGTTGATGCTGGTGTTAATCAGGTCGCCAAACGTTTGGCCTTTTCGCGCCGCTTTCCCCCGGTTTTCTCGAATCCGGTCATAGGCGACGATGGTGTCATTGACCGAGTACCCAATGATGGTCAAGAGTGCGGCGAGGATCGGGAGCGACATCTCGCGATTCGTCAGGGACAGCGCTCCCAGAGACACCAGCACGTCGTGAACCACAGCGATGATCGCCGCGACCCCGCCTTTGAAATCGAATCGCACCGCAATGTAGATCAGGATTCCAGCCATACCGGCCAGCACGGCGTACAGGGCCTGGAGCTGAAGGTCCTGCCCCACCTGGGGCCCGACAAACTCTACTCGGCGGATCTCGAAGCCGCCGAGCGCCGATTCCTTCTCAAGCACCTCCTTGACGCGACGGGTCACCTCCTCAGGAGGCGCGTCCGCCAGGGGGAGCCTGAACAGGAACTCTCTGGGATCACCGAACTCCTGGATCACGCTCTCTCCCAGCTTGATCTGGTCGAGTGTGGAGCGGATCCGGTCTACGGCTGGCGGTTTCTCGAACCTCACCTGGATGAGGGTCCCGCCTGAGAAGTCGATCCCGTACCT
>DATEAO010000322.1:0-5873 GCA_035288345.1 Candidatus Methylomirabilota bacterium
CCAGTGGCTCAGTCAGGAGCAGTTGATCATCCGTAAGGCCGGAGGGGGCCGGCCAGCAGCACGCCTCCGGCACCACCACCTGCTCGGCGAACCCACCGTGAACATCGATGCCGATCGCTGTCCGTGAGAGACAGAGGTTCCGATTTCCCTCCACGCAAAGCCCGCAGACGCCACAGGAGTAGTTCGGCTCAATCGCCACGCGATCCCCTGGTCCCACGCGACGCACCCCTTCTCCGATCCGCGTCACCTCGCCGATGAACTCATGACCGAGAATCAGCGGGTACTTGACCGGTCGCTCCCCTGACCAGATTCGGTCGTCGGTGCCGCATAGGCCGCTGGCCCGCACCCTCACCAGAACTTCTCCAGGCGCGGGTGATGGGTTCGGCGCAGCCTCCACCCGAAGGTCTTTTGGCGCGTGAAGCACTGCAGCCTTCACGATTGAGACTTCCTCCCCGTCTCCCTTCTTTTCAGGCCGTTATGCCAGAACACCATATACGTCGCTTGAAGGACTCGTCACGCCGTTAGGCGCCGTACAGGGAGTCCAGGACCGCCTTTTGTCTTTCGACAACGATTTTCCGTTTGAGCTTCAGCGTGGGAGTCAGGTCGCCGTTCTCCTGGGTGAACTCATTTGGAAGAATCGAGAACTTTTTGATCCGTGAATACGACTGAAGCTCGCCGTTCCTCGCATCAACGATCGCTTGCACCCGCTGAACGATCGCCGGATGCCGCACGAGGCTGCCGAGATCCGTCGAGGAAAGCCCCTGCGCGATCGCAAACTTCTGAAGCTCCTCGGGGTTCAGCGTGATCAAGGCGACCGGGTATGGCCGGCGATCACCGTAAACCAGGGCCTGGCTGATAAACGGATCGGTCTTTAAAAGATTCTCGATGTTCTGGGGCGCGATGTTCATCCCGCCCGCTGTCACGATCAGGTCTTTCTTCCGGTCCGTGATGAACAGAAACCCATCAGCGTCGATCAAGCCGATGTCACCGGTGTGGAACCACCCATCCTGGTCAAAGACCTCAGCCGTCGCCTCGGGCTTTTTGAAATACCCGCGGGTGGCGATGTTCGGACCTCGGGCCAGGATCTCTCCGTCGGGAGCGATCCTCAGCTCAACGCCAGGGAGCGCTTTCCCGACAGATCCGAATTTGAACTGGTCCCTTCGGTTCACCGTGAGCGCCGGACAGGTTTCGGTCAGCCCGTACCCCTCGACGATCAGGATGTCGACTGCGTGGAAGAATTCCGCGATCTCCTTGGCAAGCGGCGCGCCACCCGAGTTCGCGAATTGAAGCCGGCCGCCGACCGCGGCGTGGAGCTTTGAGAAGACCAGTTTGTGAGCCAGTCGATACCGGAGCTTCAATCCAAACGGAATCGGCTGGCGACGCTGCTGTCGCTGGCTGACCTGGCGTCCGACGCCAAGCGCCCAATAGAAGATCTTCTTCTTCGCGTGCGACCCGGCTTCGACGCCAGCGAGCACCTTGGCGTACACTTTTTCGAAGACCCGCGGCACACTCGCAAAGTACGTGGGACTGACCTCCCTGAGATTCTCTCCGACTTTATCGAGATTCTCTGCAAAGGCCGTGGTCACACCCGCGTAGACGGCGACAAACGCGTCGCACCGGGCGAAGGAGTGGGCGAGCGGGAGGAAGAGGAGGTTCTTGTCCTGCTCAGTCACGTCTACGACCTGGCGCACCGCCCGTATCATCGCCATGTGGTTGCCGTGAGTCTGCACGACTCCTTTGGGAGGGCCGGTGGTGCCAGAGGTGTAGACGATGGTCGCGACATCATCGGGGCCGACACTTCGAACCCGTTCCTTCAGGAGCGATTCAAGATTCGGCGCGGCCTCCCGGCCTCGACGCTTGAGCTCTTCCCAGGTGAGAATGAAGCCGGCATCATTCGACGGCCCGTCCATGACCACGATCTGCTCGAGCCCCTCCATCTTTCCCCTGACCTGAAGCGCCTTTTGAAGCTGGTCAACGTTCTCGACGATCAAGGTCTTGGCCTCGGCGTCGCTGATGATGTACGCGATCTGCTCCGGGGTGTAGGAAGGGTAGATGGGCACCGTCACGCATCCGGCGGAGAAGATCGCGAAGTCGGCCTGCACCCACTCAGCCCGGCTCGCCGAGAGGATTGCGATCGCATCCCCTTGACGCCTTCCGAGCGCGAGCAGCCCCAGCGCCAGCTCTCGAACAATTTGGCCGTACTCTCGCCAGGGGAGCTGGCGCCACGTGCCTCCCTGCTTGAACTCCTGGGCCACGCGGTCCCGGGACTGTTCCACACGATTCCAGAACATGCGAGCGAGTGTGTCATCAGCCATTGTCATCCTCCCCGAGGTCACTCCGTGATTTACGACTCAGTTTCCACGAGCGTGCGACATGTACACGCCACCGTTGATCTTAATCACCTCGCCGGTCAAGGACACCTATCCGAGCGCTCCTCGTTATAGGAGTGATCAAAGAAATCGCTCAAACAATAACACGTTTCCGTGGGAATCTTAAAGATACGAGTGTTCGAGACACGACAGGCCTGTCGGAACACACACAGCGGAGCGATTGGCTTGTCCGATCGACCTGGACAGGCAAGTTGGGCGTGCCCCCGAGGAAAAGTCCGGGTGCCCGCGCTGCAATCAAACGCCGAACATCGAGCCAATCTTCATCGCCAACCCCATATCTCCCTTCAGCTTCAGTTTTCCTTGCATGAACGCCATCTGCCCGGAGAGCTTCCCGGCGATCATATCGAGCCAGTCTTGAGCGCTCATGGCCAGCGTGAGGGTTGGGGATTGAGCTGGTCCCTGAGTCATCGTGCAGGTCCCATCCTTGACCGTGAGATGCCAGGTCCCACCCCCATCCCCGGAGATCTCATACTGGATTACCGCGTTCACACCCTGCGCGCGATCAGCCTTGAATCGGGTTGGCATCAGCTCCATCGTCTCTGTTACGGTAGGCATCCTTGCTCCTCCTCTTTCTTTAACGCTTGGGGGGGCAACCTCGGTACGCGCGGGAGCGCGGGCGCGGCGCAGCCCCCCAGCGGATTTCGCACGCGAAATCCAAACGCTGGGGCACCCATGTCCAGATTTGCTCCGCAAATCTATGGGCGCGGGTGCCCGCGCTGCAATCAGAACGTAAACAAATCCATTCCGCCGGTCACGGTCAGCACAGCTCCGGTAATGTATCGGGCGCGCTCGGAGCAGAGAAACGCGACCGCGTTGGCGATATCCTCGGGGTCCCCCTCACGTTGAAGCGCCACACGCTTCACCATCCGATCATACATGGGTGAGAGCTTGGCCATGGGGCCAATGATTCCCGGCGCAATCACGTTCGCCGTGATATTATACCGCGCGCCTTCGAGCGCGAGAGACTTTGCAAACCCGATCACCCCCATCTTGGTGGTCGCGTATGCAGTTTGGCCAAAGCCCCCCATCAACCCCGCGATCGACGCCATGCAGATCACGCGCCCCCACTTTCGCTCCCTCATGCCGGGGAAGATCCGACGGGTCACATTGTAAGTTCCCGTCACGTTCACGTTCATGTTGAGGTCCCAGTCCCCGTCAGCCATGTCTTTCAACTGGGCCATCGTAAAAATGATGGCCGCATTGTTGACGAGGATGTCCACCGGACCCAGATCTTTTTCCACCAGACTGACCGTTTCGGCGACCTGCGCGCGATCGACAATGTCGCACTGATACCCGACCGCTGCGCCGCCTCTGCTTCGAATCTCTTTCGCGGTCTCTTCGGCGCCCTCGCCATTCAAGTCCACCACGGCGATGTTGCACCCCTCGTGCGCGAGCACCAGGCAGTCTGCCTGCCCCAAGTTCCTCGCGCCGCCCGTGATCAGCGCCACCTTTCCGCGAATGCCGAGATCCATCGACGCCCTTATTTGCCTTTGAACTCCGCCTTCCGCTTCTGGAAGAACGCCTGAATCCCTTCCAAGGCGTCCTCGGTGCTCACCACGTCGACGAAGTGCTTGCGCTCAATCTCGAGCCCTTCCTCGAGTGTGGCGTTCAGTCCGCGATTCACGCACTGGAGAATGAAGCGCGTCGCAATCGGCGCGCGCTCGGCCAATTGCCGGGCCAGCGCTTTGGCATCGCCGAGGGTCTCTCCCTCTTTGGAGAGACGATTCACCAGACCCAATGCCAGCGCTTCGGGAGCCGGAATCTGGGTTCCGAGAAGGAGCATCTCCATCGCTCTTGTTTTTCCGATCAGCCGGGGGAGCCGCTGAGTCCCGCCGAAGCCCGGTATGATACCGAGGTTCGATTCCGTCTGGCCGAGCCGGGCGCTCTCTTTCATGAGCCGGAGGTGGCAAGCCATGGCCAGCTCGCAGCCGCCGCCGGTGGCATGGCCGTTCAAGGCCGCGATCACCGGCTTCGAGCACTGTTCGATCCGGTTCAGCACGCCATTGCCGAACTTCACGAACTGATCCACATCACCGCCACCAAATCCCTCGCCAAGATCAGCTCCGCCGCAGAAGATACGATCACCCGCGCCCACGACGATGACCGAACGGACCGTATCGTCACGTTCGAGCTCGGCCATTGCCTGATCGAGCTCTTCCAGCAGTGTTCGATTGATCGCGTTTGCGGGAGGGCGGTCCATCGTAATGATGGCAACAGACTCCTCTCGCGCAACCTGAATGGTTTGGAAGCTCATGGCGCGCTCCCCTCCGAAAGAATTCGCCGTCCCTCAGGTGTGATGGCCGAGGAGCCAATCAGAAGTACCACGGCGCCTGAAACCTGTCAATGAGCTCGGCGGCGGAAGGTGCTCGATTCGGGGTCCGGGGCCAGGGGTCGGGGGCTCGGGGGAATGCAGAGTGCGGAGTGCAGAATCCCTCATTTCGCATTCCGCATTTCTGGGATGCGGACCCCTGACCCCTAGCCCCTGTCCCCAGAACACTGAACGCCGGGATGCGAAGCTTATCGCCACGGCGCTAGATGACACCGTCGGCTTTGAGCTGAGAGATCTCTTCTTTGGAATAGCCCAGGAGACCGCTCAACACCTCATTCGTGTGCTCTCCGAGCAGCGGCGGTGGGGTTCGAACGCTTCCGGGAGTCTCCGAAAACTTCACAGGAATCCCAACCAGCCTTACTCGTCCGGCCGTGGGGTGATGAATCTCCTCAATCATCTGCCGATGAATCACCTGGGGATGGGCGAACACCTGATCGATGTTGTTGATTGGGCCCACAGCGATCCCCGCCGCGGCAAATATTCTCACCCACTCATCGCGCGTTCTCGCCTGGAGACGTACCTCGATGAGCCCGACCAGCTCTTTTCGATTCACCACTCGCTTCGCGTTGGAATCGAATCGGGGATCGTGTGTCCACTCGGGCGCGCCAATGGCTTCGCAAAAGGCTTTCCAAAGTCGCTCGTTCCCCGCGCCGATCATCAGGTAGTCGTCCTTGGCTCGAAACGCCTGGTAGGGAGCCAATGACGGGTGGGCGGTCCCTTCACGCTTCTGCACCTCGCCCGCAATCAGATACGCAGTCGCGGAGTTGAGCAGTGACGCTACCCCGGCCTCAAGCAGTGAGAGGTCGATCTTCTGCCCTCTTCCGGTGCGCTGGCGCGCGTGAAGCGCGGCGAGGATCGCCCCATGCGCGTAGAGCGCGCTGATCTCGTCGAGAAGCGCCACCCCCACTTTTGTCGGCGGGCCGTCTGGTTCTCCGGTGATTGACATGAGGCCGGTAATCCCCTGGTGAATCGCGTCGTACCCGGCGTGCTCGCGGTATGGCCCGGTTGCGCCGAAGCCCGAGATCCCGCAATAGATGAGTCGGGGATTGACCATACGCAGACTTTCGTAACCGAGCCCCAACCCTTCCATAGTGCCGGGAGTAAAATTTTCAACAAGGACATCGCTCCGCTCGACGAGAGTCTTCAGGATTTCC